>JAKBGP010000148.1 GCA_021833045.1 Thermoplasmata archaeon | reverse complement strand
CAATGTCATTCTTGAGATGTTTTTCAAATTCCTGTTCAAGGTACTTTTTATCTTCATCTTTAATCAGGGACATAACTCTACATTTTTGTTTGTTATTTAATCTTGTTTACCTATATTCTGGCATCCTGAAGGATTATCAAATTCAACTACCTTTTACCTGAAAATATTGGCAACAATGGTGATCCGAGCCATCACAGAACTGGAACACTATAGCAATACTATTATGGAGAGAGACAAATACAACCAGATCATGCGAAAATTCATTCCGCGAGCACCGGAGGTTTCTTCATGATCCGCAAATACAGCGCCGAGGAGAAGTTCCAGATCGTAATGGAGTATTTCTCCGACAACGTATCGCAGGCTGAGATATGCCGCAGACACGGAGTTTCACCGGTGCACATGAGGAGATGGAGAGAACAGTTCATCCAGGGCGGAAAGAAAGCACTATCGGAGTCGGCCCAGAAGGACACAAGGTACCAGGAGATCAACGATCTCAAGAGGATCATAGGGGAGCAGATCACAGTCAGAAGTCAAGAAAAAAACAAACAAGCGATGAAAGCAATGGACATAAAATAAAAATGCGAAAATTTAAGATGTTTATATATTTAATCACATGTGATACATTTTAGTCTATATGCAGTAATCCTTCTTGACAGAGAAGACGAGCTTATAAGATTGGAGGTGAAATATGGAACTTGATTGGCACACTCCACAAGTAAACAAACATCGTGTGTGGCAAAGCTATGTTGATTCATACAACAATCACGCCTTTGGTATTCTGCAAGAGAACTGCCAAAACAGCTTTGACGCATATGTTGCTGGTACTCAACCAAAGAATATGAAGGTTGTAGTCAAGTATGACGCTGACAATAGAGTTCTGAGTCATAGAGATTTTGGCACAACAGGCATGACCCACTGTAACAATTGTGAATGGGGGATCAGAGAGAAGAAAATTGAGTGTACAAACTCTGAATGTGCCTGGGGTTCTTTTCATAATATGGGTTATAGCAATAAAGGAGCCGGGGAGTTGGGATCCAGAGGAATGGGGAAAGCCTTGCAATTGTTGGCAGGATCGAAGACTGTAGTTATAACTACTCTTCAAGATGGTAGATATCAGGCTTCATTGTGGGAGCGGACTTCTGGTGACTGGAAGTGGAGATTGGATCCAAATAGTGCTAAAAGGTTGTCCTCTCCTGGTACTGAAATAATAACCAGTGGAGTAATTGGCACTGTGCATGAACAGTTTCTTGATAGAGATTCTATAATATCTGAGCTTCAAGAACGATGGTTCCGCCTTCTAGCACAAGGAGCCACTATTGAGTATTTGTTAATAAAGGGAGGAATAAAAATACAGACTGTAGTTAAAAAACCAACTATGCCTGAGTTGGACCTCTCACAAGGAAAAGAAAAGTCCCAACGATTGGATTCTAATGTGGTAATAACTTATCGTGGAAAAAAAATGGGAGACATAAGAAACTTGCATCTTTACTTATCCAAAAGGCGGTTCTATGAAGGAGACAGCAGACGTGGAATTGCCATTGTAAAGAATGGAAAGCAAACCATAACGAGGTTTACTGATTTCCCGGAAGAAATACCAGAGCAAATTAGGTCAAGGTTGTTTGGTTATTGCGATGCCATATGCACGGAGTCAGAGCCATTTCTTAAAGATGCAGAGAATGCACAGCACACTGGTTATCAATTGAGTCATCCAACTTGGAAAGCAGTCCGTAAAGAGTTAAGAGAAATCGTAAAACAGTTTACTCAGCCATTTATACGAGCTGGAGGCGAAGTCATAACCCAAGCTGAGCAGGAGGAAGCAACCGAGATTCTGGCTGTTTTAAATGAGGCTCTTTCCGATATACCTGACTTTAACCTCTTTGGTAAAGAAACTGTGGGAAAGAAGCGAAAAGTGAACACCACCCCTAAAAATTACATTTATCTGAGTAGAATAGAATTTGAAAAAAAGGAGTACAAAAGAGGAGATAACGTTCTAATTGAAGCCATTGTGAAGAACCCAACCCCAAAAGAGACCATGGTTTGGGCGGATTTCGAGCACTTTGACCCAACGCCTATGGTTGTGGAATATGGTAAAGATGCTACTGTCATTTCAGCTGGCACCCCAGAGGAACCAGGTACAGCAAGCATTCAATGGACAATGACCCTTGACCCTTCAAGTGCACCTGGCATTCATTTTATTCAAGCCTCTTTGAAAGATCGTAATTCTGAATCACTATTGGATGATGAAAATGTTCCTATAAAGGGACGCAGGAATGTCTATTGTGAATTTGTCCCCAAAAAAATAACTAGATCACGCTCTGGAGCAGGGGAACCGAAGGATGGCTCTGGTACTGCTGGAGGTGAAGGGAATTTTGGATTTGCAGGTATGCAGTTTTTTAAGAAGTCAGACCTTAGAGATGAATTCGAAGCTTACATCGATATGTCTCAAGCTGTTGCATTTGTGAATATCAAAGGGCGAAGATTAGAATACGCAAAATTAGGAGCCAAAACAAAAAAGGTTTATTGGCCTGTGGTTGCTGAGGTTGTTGGAGAAAAGCTTCTTGAACTCAAGGCAACAATGGATGCTGAGGAAAAAGAAACTTGGACAGCAGAAGAGTTAAAAAACGAAATAACTGAATTGCAAGAAACAAAGGCCAAATTAGTGAGACGAGTGATACAGTTACTTGGTGAGATGTAGTGGGTACCAACGAAGGCGCTGTTCGTAAGCGTTCTATCCCTCATAGGTATGTCGGGAAAGGTGTGAAAGACGGAGACATAATAGAGTGGGCACGTTTAGAACTTAATGGTGAAGAGCCGGAATTTGTAGGGCCCCTACATAAAAGAGAGTTATTTGATAAGATAAAGACAGGCGAGGTCACCGAGGTGACAATAAGACCAAAAAAATTAGGATTTTTTCATCCAAACGGAACTTTCATTGAGGCATATAAGTATTCACCTGGAATAGGCGATGACCTGGAAAAAGCTGAGGAGAAATGGGATGTCGAGGAAAAGAACAACAAGTGGGCAGATCAAGAAAACGAGAAGTTCAATAAGAAAGTTATTGCAAATTCAAAAAGAATTGGAGAACTTTTTTGGGAACACGGAGAACGTATAGAATATTACGCAAAAAAGGGAACTATTTCACCCGCATCTATTTTACACTTATTGGATAATCGTCGAACTCAAGATAGTTACTCGCGGCACAGTCATCAAACTAGTCTTGATTTTTATAGGTGGAAACCAAAGATAGGAAAAGATAGCCCTTTGCTTGATTGGAGCTGGGAAAGGATTGATACCGTACTACGCTTTTCAAATAATTTGAGTGTTAGGGATTTTTTAGCTGAACTATTAAGTACAACTGACTTAGGTTTGATAAGTGATGAACAATTAGCTAGGATGCTGGGAGTAAAAACCAGGAAGCAAGACCTATCCATTGATTCGGGCAACATGGCAGTATTGGTAGAAATGCGAAGAAAGATAAAAGGATTGGAAAATATTGACAAGGAGTTGATAAGGAACGCTACATTGGCAGTAGGTTCCCGAGATACTTCTAAAGAATGACTATTTACATTTTTGGTATCTCTCCAAAAGTCATGTAATGCATTTATTTTCTTTGTTCCATTCTAATTTGCAGGAAATTATTGGATTATCAGTGTTTCAGGGACGCCTATACACGTTCAAACACAAGAATTGATTCAGTGTTAATAGTCTTCTGCAGAATACCGTTTCCTTGGCTATTCCAAGGTTTTGTAGCAAATGGTATAATTTTATGTAAAACTGCACGAGAATGCTGTTCTTTTAAGTCATAGCCAACTTTAGTTACCAGTTCTGTGATAATTCTGTCTGTTGGAACTTCCAGTCCTCTGACCCTTCTGTTTCCAACTACAACACAACATTTACCTCCTGGTAACAGAACTTTTGCGAAATTGCTAAATACCTCGTTTAACCCTCCGAAAAACATTAGAACAGTATCCGCCCGCCGTTGGTCCTTGTCTTGTATGTCCACATAAACTTTCTTTAACAATGGAGAATCTTCTAGACATTGATACGGTTCTGCGGAGTCAGCAAGAGGCAGTCTATCAATCCTCCTGTCACTCTTGTTTGTTAATCTTAACCATTCTAAAGCAAAACTGGAGTATTGCCCATATGCTACTGTAGTTCCGCTATCTCCATAGGGTGGGCTCGTCAAAATAAGTGAGGCTTTCCTAGACGTCTTAAATGTCCTTGCATCACCTAAAACAACCTTACGATGTACATTTCCACTAGTTTCCAGGTAATAATGCTTCATGGAAGGTAGTGCCTTTTCTATATTCTCCTTAAATTTCTTAATTGGTTTAGGTCTAAAAACTGAGAGCTCTGTTTGTGGCATTCTCCATCGTTTAAATTCACGTAGCCTCTGATTGGATACTTCTCTTGCCGTCTTCGCTAACATTAGACCTAAGAAATCTTTGATAGGGGCACTTTCTTTGCCAAAGAAATCATCGATTCTGGTTCTTATATAATTGAGGTCTCGGATAACATACTTCTTGTACCAAAAGTCCAAGTTAATGATGTGTGAAGATTCTGGATAAGTCTCTAATTCTCTAGTCCTGGCCCTAGATGATTGCAAGTCAGAAATTAGAAGGTTTGACTCTTTTTCTAGTAACTCTGGTCGAATGGGGGTAGTCTTCACCTTCGACATAAAAACAGCAAATGGATTCAAATCTACACCTATCATTTTTCTGTTGACAAGAGTTCCTTCAACTAATGTTGTCCCAGATCCACAAAAGGGGTCAACTATTAAATCACCCTCATTGGAGTATTGTTTAATTAATTCTCCCGCTATTCCTGGCACCATTCTTGCGGGATATGCATGAAGACTGTGAGTGAAGAGATTGGTTTGGGCATTTTTGAAATCCCAGTTATTCTCTCTTTTTAATTCTTGCATTTTTACCGTTTAACCAAGTTGCATAATTACTTATCACCTTAATACTGCAAATCCAAATTCACTTCGTAATGATGCCGAGATTTTGTAACGCGACTCACAAAAAATAGGAAACATCTATCAAGTAGGGAAATAGTTGAAGCCCATCTCGATAAAATATTTGTTTCATTCATCATAGGCCAGAGTTTTTTCATCAAATTGATATAGGAAACATTATTATTTTAATTGTCTATTTTGTCTCATCAAGAATACCTGCGTAACTCTATAAGCAGTGGATTTAACTATCGATGCAGAAGCTTTTCTCGGTTATTTGTTCATATCTTATATGGTTCGACCATTTTTCAAACTACTATTGCTATTATCTTTAACACAATATATAGTCATAAGCCATCTTGGAGTAAATCGATATGATTTTAAATTCTGAAATGTAGAATAGACTTGATAAGAGGAGTTTTCCCGATTGTGTTCTTTTGAAAGGCATTGGAGATATTACACTATTTGAGGCAAAGAAGATCGTTGAGCAGCCTAACGCCTAAATCAAACAGTCCGTGAGATATTTGAACGACGTTGGTTCCAGTTATGGTTTTATTATTAACTTTGCAGAATTTGCCCCGATCCTACCTGAAAACAATAACCCCCGACCCTGATTTTGGTGGGAGCACCATTGTTCAATGTACCCTGAATGTAAATCCTGCTTGGTCTCTTCATCTCAATTCCCTGCTCTATAAATGCCTGTTCTCCCGGTTCCAGTATCCCATGTTTGAGCAACCATGCCGTTGCAGGACCTGCAGCAGAACCTGTTGCTGGATCCTCGCCGCCATAGAAGATCATTCTCGCGTGCAGGATGGCATTTTTGTCAACAGTTTCCCTGCATACAAGATAGAAAAAGTGCCCACCTTGTTCTTGAATGTACCTGTCCATCAGGCCAAAATCAGGTTGGATCTCTTCAAGGGTCTTCAGATGCTTCAGGGGAACAATGATGAATTCGTTGCCGGTGGACACGGATTCAATTGGAATGGAGTCATCTATTTCATCTGGCCTGACTCTGAG
>JAKBGP010000147.1 GCA_021833045.1 Thermoplasmata archaeon | reverse complement strand
TGGTTTTTAAGTCAAGAACTTTCATTGAGGGATTTGTTATACTTTCTGTATATATGACATCATATTTGGTAACATCAAAATCGATAGAGTTCAGTTTGTCTATGGATATTATATCCACATCAAGCCCATATTTTGGGAGCTTATTCTTGAAGAAGCTAAGTGTCTGGCCATAAAGGTCCATTATTGAAAGAACTCTCTTCTTCTTTCCAACAAGAGACATCATTAGTGATGTTATTCCTGCCATACCTGTGGAAAAAGATAAGGCATGTGCCGCACCTTCCAGTGACGCATATTTTTCTTCAAGTGCTGTTACCGTTGGATTTCCCCATCTAGAATAGATAAAAGAATCACCTGTATTTGGATCCTTCGTTGACCCTTCTGTGTAATTTGGATATAAGAACGTTGCGTTCTGAAATATTGGAGTGACAACGTTGCCATATTTCTTATCCTTAAGTTCTCCAGAACTTACAGCTCTGGTGTTAAATCCTCTCTTACTCATAATTCTGACATGAAAAGAAATATAGATAACCTTTCCTGAACTTAATAAACGATCAGAAATATTTCTCATAGGAACAAATAAGTATAAACAAAACCTAATGGAAAAGATAGAGTCATGGGTAATTTTATTGTGATTGAGGGAATAGACAGATCAGGTAAGAGCACTCTTGCGAGGAACATTGCCATAGATCTTCAGAACAGGGGAAAAAGCGTATTTCTGACACATGAACCAACTTCCTACTTTGATTCTGGCCTGGACATTCTCTCAAAATTGAAAAGAGAGGACTACATGATTCTTCTTGCAATGTTTATAAGAGACAGAATTGAACATAACAAGTATATTCTAAAAAGTATGACCGAATATGACTTTGTCATATGTGACAGATACTCCCTTTCATCCCTTGCCTATCAGGGAGTTTTCTTAAAAGAACATTTCAAAGATCAGGACCAATTTTACAGATGGATTGAAAATGTTCTATCCATAAGTCACATCGAACCTGATCTTACCATATTCATAGACTTCAACGGAAAGTCGTTTAGACAGGGAAATGGGGAAAAGAGAGAGCTAGAAATATTTGAGGAGAACGAGTACCTTAGGAATGTTTATAACATTTACACCGAAGCAATAAAAAGAGGGATATTTTTCAATCAGGGAAGGATAATAGGTGGAAATGGAAGCAAGGAAGAAATGCTAAATGAGGCTATAAAGGAAATCCTGCAGATTTTCCACATTCAGTAAAAATCGTAATTTATTGATTGTCAGGATCGTTAAGAATTTACTGTGTTGTCACTATGATCTGATCACCATCAAAAAGTATGGTATGTTCTGCCTGTGATATCATTGCTCCCTTATGTTCCTTAAGCACTGCAAAATGGCTTATTTGTTTCATGAAAAGATTTTTCTTCAGATAATCCTTGTAATCTGGTTTGACCTTCGCCAGCCACCTTTCAGCAAAGGGCAGTGTACTGAAGTTCTGTATCACTGGATCCTTTGGATCAGGTTTTGTTCCGCTGAATATGTATATATTGCCTCCCATTCCATTGTGTATCAGTCCTATGCCTGTTGAGGCAAATGGTTCAATTGCAATTAATTGTCCGTTTTCAATTCTTCTTCCATTGCCGTCATCATAGTTCGGGATGAATATAGTAGAATGAAGATCGTTTCTCTTGATTCCGTGGCCACCAAGATTTTTAACCGGTTTGAAGCCGAATGATTCTATCTTTTCACCAATAGCCTGCCCTATTTTGTATATTTCTATGTTTGGTCTCAGTACCTTCAGAGCAGCATTGAGTGCTTCCCTTGTACAGTCTATGAGGTTACTGTAATCTCCCTTTCCTCCGACTTCAACTGTTATTGCATTATCTGATATGTATCCATCTATCTGAGCGCCTATATCTACCTTAACAAGATCACCCGTTTTGAATGTCTTCTTGTCATTTGGGGTTGGAGTATAGTGAGCTGCCTCGTTGTTTATTGATAGATTAAGAGGAAAGGATGGTTTTCCACCATTCTCACGTATAAAATTCTCAGTTTTTTCTGCTACATCAAGGAATAATGCTCCCGGTTCTATAAGTGATGAGGCGACTTCCAGGGCTTTCCTACCTAGTTTGCCTGCCTCAAGAATCTTTATTTTTTCTTCTGCATCCATGGGTTGGTATTTTATTAAAGAATTTATAGGATTGCCTATAACTTTTCTCTTAATATAAATTTACAGGATCTTGAGTTTTCCAGTACAGTGCTCATCTGTATTATTTCCATTCCAAATATGTAACTGAGAAAATCCCTCTCAAAGGAGCAGGCTTCCCTGTACTTTTCAGCTATCTTAATTAAGGGGCAGTTAAATTCAGAAATCTCTATGGAACCATCCTGTCTTTCTGTGACTTCAGCCAGATATCCTTCCCTGTTCCTCATTTCCTCGAACTTTTTAAGTATTGATTCCCAGTCCATGCCCATGAGTTCCATTCTGTATTCCTCAATGAGCTTCTCGTTTCTTAAGGCCATTATCTCCTTTATCATGCTACAGCCAAATTTTTTTTCCACATATGATAGAGCATCTTCTGCAATACTACGGTAAATGTCCTGTAGCTGATCATACGCATTATTTGTTACATTGACCTTGCATACCGGTCGTCCCTTTCCAGTCTGAACATATGTTCTTGAAATTACTCCATCCCTTTCCAGCAGACTGACCTGCTTCAGAATGGCCGTTTTTGACATCTTCAATTCGTTACTTAGTTGTGAAAGCGTTGGAGAATCCAGCTTTTTTACTGTTTCAAGGACCCTTACCCTTGATGGTTTTCCCCTTGCTGATACACTCACAGTTCAATATTTTATTATCTTTATTAATCATTTTCATAACTTGTGCAGTTATTTTTAAAGATTACTGTTTCCCATGATTCCTCCAAATCTTGATTTTTTTTGTCTTGTTGCTATCTTTATGTCAGACTCGTTGAATCCAGGTGGTAAGCCTTTTCCATTTGCATAATCAAAGATCACAAGTTTGAAGATGTTCGAATATGTGAAGTTTAGTATCAATCCTATAGCCATGATTATAATACCAGCACTCAGCATAGCAGCAAATCCAACCACTGTCAGTGTTGATATTCCCAGTATCAATCCGAATATAAAGACTAGAAATCCCAGTAGAACTATTGCCAGTGTATACAGATCGATATACGCTATTCCGCCAAAGGTCTGACCAAAGTTTCTTGTTATGGTTTCAACGCTATGCTTCACCGCCTTTATGGGCCCACACTTATAATCGAGAATTGCTGGAACAGCAAAGAATGTAGCAATTGATATAATAAATGAACCCACGGCTCCTATTATTATCTGGCTAAAACCACGAAATCTTGACTCTATCATTCTCATGATCATTACTAGAATTGTGTAGAATATAGCCCATTCAATGGCTTCTTTTTTGTAGGTGAATCCCTTATTCAGTGATTCTCTGATCCCCATATTGTCTCCCTTAAGAATTGATCTGTAGGCTATCATCATTGATAGTAGAATAACAGTTGCAAGGAAACCAATCAGTATGTACGCCAGAATAAAACCTCCAATATAAATTAATAGAACATTACTATTTGCACCTGAATCTAATGGAATTGTGAAAAAGAGTGACATGAACGTTGCAATGAAAATAATAATAGCTGTGATACCAGAAAGCAGTGGATATGTAACCAATCCTTTATGACCTGAAACAGATTTTCTCACGCTTTTCGCAAGTCTCCATCCAGCCTTCATTCGTTCAAACATGATAATATACTCCAAGTTGATATTTTAAGTTGAGTTATTAAGGTTATGATTATATATGATCACGCCGATGATATTTAAGAACAGACGTAATTGCCCACTATGTGAGTTCACAACCTTACAGGGGTAACATGACATTACGAATAAATTGGAAGGCTGGTTTGAACTCTATAATTTAAAACACAATAGAAATTTATAGTTTAAATCAATAGAACCTTATGACATGGTATAAAGTTGCGAAAGACGGAAACATGAAGGATGGAGATCTGGCAAAGGTAAAAGTTGACGGCATAGAGGTTCTGATAATAAAGGATGGGGACAATTATTTTGCAACATCTTATCTCTGCACACATGAAGAATATGACCTTTCAGAGGGCTTCATGGACAACCATGAACTGATATGCCCAAACCATTTTGCAACATTCAATCCTAAGAATGGTGAGGTTATTAGCCCTCCTGAAGGCTCTGGTAGTATCTCACCCCTTAAGTCGTATAAAACAAAGGTAGAGAATGGGGATATAATGGTAGAACTACAATGAATATCCTTGTTCTGGCAAAACAGGTACCTGATGTAAGCAAGATAACCTTCAACCCGGAAACTGGAAGAATTGTTAGGGAAGGAGTACCACTAAGCATCAATTCGTTTGATAGAAGGGCAGTGGAGGAAGCGATTAGGATTAAGGAGAAGAGCGGTGCCAGAGTAATGGT
This sequence comes from Thermoplasmata archaeon, assembly GCA_021833045.1. The sequence goes on along the minus strand of JAKBGP010000147.1, from coordinate 1,515 downwards.
TGCATCCATGGGACCACCTCAGGCAGTTGATATTCTTGATGAATGCCTTCAGGTGGGAGCGGATGAAGCTTTCCTAATAACGGATCGGAAATTCGGAGGTGCGGATACATGGGCAACCTCAAGAATTTTATCTCATTTTATAAAAATAAAATCTCCTGATCTTGTACTTGCAGGGAAGTACTCCCTTGATGGAGAGACCAGTCAGGTACCTCCACAAACATCATACATGGCAGGTATGAATTTTGTGTCTGGAGTAAGCAAGCTTGAAATAATGGAAGATAGTAAGAAGGTTACTGTAGAACAGGATTATGAAAAGGGCACAAGGGTGATCACTACCTCGCTTCCTGTGCTTATTTCAGTAAGTGAAAAGATTAACAGGGCAAGGAGAGTTCCTGAAGGTACTCCTTCAATGAAGGATAAGGTCCAAATTGTAAACTCCGAGAGTATGAAGCTTGATATCAATGGCAACGAAGCATCCCTGACAGTAGTTTCTGGAACTGAAGCACTGCACAATGAGAGAACGGTTAAAATGATATCACTTGATGAAGTGTTTGAACTGTTATCCAGAAAAATGAAAGAAGGAGGCAGCAAAAAGAGACCTCAAAAAACTGTACTCAACAGTGATTTTTCAGGTGGCAAGATACTTGGAGTTGCACTTGATGACAGAGACTCTGGTATGCAGATCGCATCAAAACTCAATGATCTTTCGTTCCAGATAAATGCGGAACCAGTTATGATAGGAAATGTTGATCCAAACCTGCTCCATGGAATGAGTGCAAGTGAATATATCCATTTCAACTCAGAAGATATATACTCAATTTCTAGTTTCCTGGCTAATTACATCAAAAAGGAAAGACCAAAATTTGTGATTATTCCCTCAAACTCAGCTGGAAAGGATGTAGCTGGTATTATATCTGCTGAACTATCCCTCGGACTAACTGCAGACTGTGTGGATTTAAAAATCGAGGATGAAAACCTTATTCAATATAAGCCAGCTTTTGGTGGAGGAATTGTTGCAAGGATAACATCAAAGACAAAACCCGAAATTGCAACAGTAAGACCGGGGATATTCCTTGAGAAAGTAACGGATAGAGAAATGACTGTTCGGGAAATATATCTGAAGAACTCGGAAAGATACGAAATAGTTGAGAACAGGATAATTGAATCAAAATATATTCCGCTGCAATCTTCTAACATTGTTATTGGCATTGGTAGAGGCGTAAAGGGAAAGCAAACCATAGATCATGTTGTTGATCTCGGAGAAAAGCTAGGTATTGCAGTAGGTGGAACCAGACCAGTGGTTGATATGAGATTGATGCCAAGGCAACAGCAAATTGGTCTTACAGGATTATCCATTGCCCCTGATCTCTATATTGCACTTGGTGTTGCTGGGATGGATTACCACATTGTAGGATTAAGATATGCCAAAAACATTCTTGCAATTAACAATGATCCTAATGCGCCAATATTTAGATATGCAGATTACGGGTGTACTGAAGATGCTAAGAAATTTAT
>JAKBGP010000146.1 GCA_021833045.1 Thermoplasmata archaeon | reverse complement strand
GGTTGCTCTTCGCTTTCTGCTACTTTCTACCTATGAAAAAGGAAGACCAGGGAAAGGAACCATTGATCAAGAAATGGATTTAAAGTAGGATCTTGAAGGGTGATTTCTGGGAGATCTAATGAAAAAGAATCTTATCCAGACCTCTGGTCAATCCTTTCATATGTATAACATATCTTGCTGCCATTAAGGTACCCTCAACATAGGTTTCTGGCTTGGTCCCGGCGTCAAATTTTATGGTTAACCTCTCATCATCACCTCCGAATATCACATCTGTACCGATGACGAATCCAGGCAGTCTTACAGAGTGTACTCTGGTGCCCCCAATATCTATCCCTCTGCTTTCTTTGAATCCAGTCATCTGTTCTTCTGAAATTATATCTTCTGGCTTTCCAATTGAAGACAATCTGTTTGCAATCTCCAGTGCCGTCCCACTGGGTGAGTCTATCTTATTCCACGATGCATAATCTATGACCTCCCATCCCTGCATATATCTGGATGCAATCGATGAAAAATGTAAAAGCAATGCAGCCGAAATGGCAAAATTTCCTGCTGCAAAGACGCCAACATTTTTTTCTGTTGCAATCTGTTCAATTTCTCTGTAATCTTCATCGGTTAGCCCAGAAGTGCCCACAACAACATTTACGCCGTGATCAATGGCGTAGAGCACATGTTTCTTAACAACACCAGGAGATGTATAGTCAATTAGAACATCCGTTTCTCTTTTAAGAGCCATTTCTATAGAAGACTCGAATTTTAATTCTGTGTTACTCTCAGGAAAAACACTTTTCAAATCCATACCAGACGCTTTCCTTGCAACCGCTCCTGAAAGATTGATGTCACTGGATTCAAGAATCCTTTTGGTAAGTGCCTTTCCAACCCATCCAGTTGCTCCCGCTATGCACACATTAATTTTTTCCATGATGATTGATCTAACGGTACTATGTATATATGTCCATTTACCCCATTTAGAAGGTAATTAATCTCAAAAAACAATAAATGATAAATTTCACATTGGCACTGAATAATATTTTTGAATGTGCAATAGACCTTAAAAAAATAGATATTAAAATAGATTAGGGGTTATTTTTACTGTAAGTCTGGAAATATTTATTTGTTTGTTTCTTTTTTGAACGTTTCAATGGCGGTTCTGATCTCATCAACAGATACGGAACTCTCCAAAGTACTGATGTCTCCAGGAAGTTGACCCAGAAATACTGCCTTAACTACCCTTCTCATGATCTTTCCACTTCTAGTTTTAGGAAGAGTGTTTACTATGTGTATTTCATCAGGAACATATATTGGACCAAGTTCCTCCCTGATCCTCTTCCTAAGTGTTGATATCATTTCTGGGGTTCCCTTAAACTCATCCTTAATGACCACAAAGGTTACTATGCTTTCACCCTTCGTTTCATCGGGCTTTCCAAATGCCGCAGCTTCAGCCACTTCCCTCGAGGAAATAAGTGCATCCTCTATTTCTATGGTACCAAGTCTATGGCCTGAAACCTTGAGAACTTCATCTGCTCTTCCAAGCAGCCAGTAATATCCTTCATTATCTTTAACAGCATAATCACCACAGTAATACTTCCCGTTGAACTTCTCAAAATAAACACTCTTGAACCTATCTGGATCATTATTCAGGGTTAGAAACATTCCGGGCCACGGCTTTCTGTAGGCTATGAATCCTTTCTCTCCGCTTTTTACTTCCTTTCCATTTTCGTCCAGAATTACCGGATCAATACCGGGCATTGGAAAAGTTGCAGATCCAGGTTTTAGAGGTGGCAATCCTATTCCCAGGGCAGGCGCAATTACAAAGCCTCCTGTTTCGGTCTGCCAGTAGGTGTCAATAATTGGGCACTTTGAATTGCCAATGTTTTCATAGTACCATTTCCATGCAGCAGGATTTATTGGTTCTCCAACTGTTCCAAGAGTTTTGAGTGTTGACAAATCATGCATCTTTGGATACTTCTCTCCAAAACGCATGAGAGTTCTGATTGCTGTAGGTGAAGTATATAGGATATTCACCCTGTAACGCTCTATGATTTCCCAGAGACGATCTGGCTCTGGATATGTTATTGACCCTTCATACATCACTGATGTGAGACCCAGGATAAGTGGGGCAAAAACAATGTAACTGTGACCTGTAACCCATCCTATATCTGCCGCACACCACCACCTATCATCTTCATCAGGATTAAATGCCCACTTCATTGTGTTTGCAACCCAAACCGCGTATCCGCCATTTCCATGGACAACTCCCTTTGGCTTTCCAGTTGTTCCAGACGTATAAAGAATATACAGTGGATCATTGGAATCCATTTCTACAGGCTTTACATAATTCATTCCATCTCTTACCACATCGTGGTACCATATATCCCTGTCTTCCTGCATGGATACGTTATGGCCTGTTCTTCTTACAACAATAACGTTAGATACAGTTGATGTCTGTTCCAGCGCTTCATCAATAATTTTCTTCAACTCTACAATTTTTCCATTCCTGTAGCCACCATCGGCCGTTATTACCATCTTTGCCTTCGCATCCTCAATCCTTTCTGCAACTGCTGAGGCTCCAAAACCTGCAAAGACGAATGAGAATGTTGCACCTATTCTGGCTGCGGCAAGCATTGCAACTGGAGCTTCAAGAATCATTGGAAGGTAAATAAGAATTCTGTCTCCCTTCTTTATTCCAAGATTCTGAAGAGCGAAGGCAAGATTATTTACTCTTCTGTAAAGTCCATCGTAAGTTATGATCTTTTCCTCTCCATTCTCACCAACCCAAATGAAGGCTGCCTTGTTTCTCCTGTGTGAAAGTAAATGTCTATCCACTGCATTATATGAAACATTCAATTTACCATTTACAAACCATTTGTAAAACGGTGGATTGCTCTCATCAAGAACCCTATCCCAGCGCCTATCCCAGTCCAGTATCGTGGCCGCCTTTGACCAGAATTCATCAGGGTGGTCTATTGAATCCCTGTAAGTCTTTTCAAAGGAACCCATGCTGGGGTGGTATTTTTCTTCAGTTGGAAGTACTTCCCTGTTTTCAGTTCTTTCTGTCATAATAGATTCAATTAAAAGATTTATATTTATACCTTCCTCTATCTGCAATTGAAATAAGCTATCTAAATGGTAGAATAAGCCTATTCATAAAAGAAAAGATAGGTTTATACTTGAATTTTTCATAATGATTCTATGGATTATGTGACATTAGGTGGGAAAAAAGAATTAAAAGTTTCAAAAATTGGTATGGGTTTATGGCAGGCAAGTAATGCATGGAACGCCGATGAAGAAAATGTTATAGAAGCAGTTGGAGTATCAAAGGAGAATGGAATTAATTTTGTAGATACAGCAGAGGCATACGGAAACGGGAACAGTGAAAAGGTACTGGGAAGGGCTTTAAAAAAATATGGCAGGGAAAATTTCTTCGTTGCTACAAAAGTGTATGGGGCCCATCTTAGGTATGACGAACTGCAGAGAGCAGCCGAAGCTAGTATTAAGAGACTTGGAGTAGATCGCATCGATCTTTACCAGATTCACTGGCCCGATCCATGGGAGCAGATTCCTATGAGCCAGACATTCAGGGCAATGAAAAAGCTATACGAAGAGGGTAAAATCAGGGCAATAGGTGTCAGCAACTTTGCGGTCAGGGACATTGAGGAGGCAAGAGGAATACTGGGAGATGTCCCAATAGTATCAAACCAGGTAAGGTATAATCTACTGCAGAGAAACATAGAGGAAGAAGTTATTCCATACTGTAAAAAACACAATATAAGTATAATCGCATGGAGTCCACTGGCACAGGGTGTGCTGACTGGAAAGTACAACCCGGGAAATATACCCAGGGGTGATGTTAGGGAAGGAAACGAACTTTTTGCCCCTAAGAATCTTGAGGCCGTAAAGGAAGTTCTTTCACTACTGAGGTCTCTTGGTGAGAAATATTCAAAAACGCCAGCACAGATTGCTCTGAACTGGTTGCTTTCAAAGAAGGATGTAATACCAATCCCGGGTGCAAAGAACATCAAGCAGGCAAAGGAAAATGCGGATTCAGCAGCATTTAAACTTACAGAGAGTGAAATATCAGAGATGGAATCATTATCCAGTGAAGCACTGATTGATTATCTGCCACAATGATTGAAATCAACCACCTTTTTTATAATAATTTGATAGCCATATATGTAAAAAAATTAGTATTTACAGGTATGGCATAATTTTGCAATTAAAAAAATCACTTTGAAGAATACTAATTAAGGTTATATAATCCAAAGGAATGAATACTCATGAGCTACAGGGATTCAATGAATTTTAAAGGCTCTAGAGCAACACAGTTACTGAGAGATCAGCATTATACAACCGTTGGAGTTACCGAAGATTTTTTGGACAACAAAATTGATATTACTGAATTTTTAAAGCACATAGATTATACAATAAAAGTTCATTTTTCTCTGGAGGATGTAATACTCATTCCCGCATTTAGTCCATTTCTGAGGAAATACATGGAGTTCGAGGAGCCTATTAGAATAATATCAGGCGAACATGTATCAGTAAAAGGTATATTTAATGGGATTAACAAACCAAGAATCTATGAAGGAGAACAGGACATAACCCTCACTCAGGAGGAAATAATAGGAAAGGGCGGTCAGATAGCAAAGATCATGCTTCAGCATGTATATAAAGAGGAAAACGGGCTTTTCAGTCTTGTAGAACAGTATCTTCCTGATCCTGAAAAGGACAGGGTAGCAGAACAGTTGACTGTGAAGTTTACGAAACTGAACAGCGAGTATAAAAATATGCCCCAAAAGTAATCATCTTTGGATAAACTTATTTTATCAATTCAGGGCACAATTCACCATTTAATATCTTAATATACCTTTATGCCGTCGCAAAAAAGACTTACAGCTAAGGTTGCTTATTTATCATTTGCCACGCAATTTATTATTACCGAGTAAAGGGTGATTAAAATGGGTGAAAAAGGTATATCAATCGTAATATCTACGGGAACTGAAGAAAAAATGGTGATGCTGGGAGTCCTGAGCCAGACAGCTGTTAATCTTGGAATGCCATTGAGAGTTTTCATCACCGGTACAGCTATTCCTCTGTTTTTGAAAGATGGGTATACAAAGCAGCCAGTTGTTCCTGCCGGGTTTGAAGGATTCATGAAAGAGTTAAGGGAGGGTCTTATAAAGGTAAAGTTTCAGGGATGGCACGAACTTTTACAGAATTCAGTGAAAGATGGTGATGCAAAAGTTTACGCATGTTCATTAATGTCAAGTGCTTTGAATCTCCAGAAGAAGGATTTTGATCCAATTGTTGAGGATATTGTAGGGGCAACAAATTTCATGATTCAATCTGCTGAAAACCAGATCATTATGCTGTGAGGTGATTAAAATGACAACATTTAATGTAGACAGCAAAGGGACAGCTTGCCCAGGTCCTATAACGGATCTAATAAGAGCTTATAAAAAAGCACAGAATGGGGACACCATAATACTTGTTGCTAACGATCCTGGTGCAGTGCCAGACGCAAAAGTGTGGTGTGAAAGAACAAAAAACGAGTTTGTCGGTTCCAAGGAAATAGACAACTCTTTCGAAATTACCATTAAGGTGACGGGAAGAAAGGCATAGAAATGATACAGTCAGGAAAATGAGATTGTCATTGCAACCTGAAAGAAAAAGCGGTTACTGGCAATCAATCTTCAAAATAATACAAAGGTGGTTAAAACGAAAAAAATTGCTGTAATTGGAAGCGGTGCTGGGGGACTTATAACATCCAGTAAATTAGCAAGGGAACTGTCAAATGAGATCAAAAAAGAAGAGGTTTCTATCACACTATATGATAAGAAAACTGAACAGGAATTCCAACCTGGTTATCTTGAGGTGGCATTCCGTGGAACTGATCCTTCAAAGATAAGGAAAGATGTGAATAAGCTGGTGACCCCTGGGGTTAAGATAGTGTATGAGAATGTTGAAAAAGTAGATCTTGCAAACAGGTAT
>JAKBGP010000145.1 GCA_021833045.1 Thermoplasmata archaeon | reverse complement strand
CCATAGATAACCATGTGTACATGGTTAGGAAACTCGAAGTTGAGACCGGAAAGTTGATCCTGTCAGAGGATGAAATTGAGGGATTTCTTGAAAGGACGGTCACACCAATAGGAATGTCGGGAAAGGCAGACATTCCAAGAAGATACATAGGCAGAAGAGTCTATGTGATAATCACCAAAAATGATGGCACTTTCAAGAAGGAAAAGAAAAAGGAATAGTGTCCCACACTCGAGATTACCTCGGTGAATATTATATTCTGAAAACAACCATCTTAAAGCTTATGAGATCATGGATTGGCCAAGCATGTGAAGAAGAGGGCAATTATTCCATTTACACCTCAAGCGGTAAAAACAGTAAAGATCTATGAGATTTCTTACATTAATTTCTATAAAACTTCCGTTATAACGTCTGATAAGAAGGAGACATACTCCTTCAAGAATTTCACACTATTTTATGGATTCCTTAGATATGTGGTTTAATTTTATATAGAGGTTCATCGCGGTTTTTAGGCGTATAAAGGAAACAAAATAAAGTAACATAAAAAAGAGCTTCAAACGCATTCTTCCAGGTGTGGAAAAAACAGTGAAATGCATAAAATCTGAAAATCTTGGCCTTTGATCGGTTTTAAAAATAAATTTTAGTAATTTCAAGGTAAACACATCATTTCGAAGCAATAGCTTCAATGTTTCATTCTGAAGTTTGGTACCTATGTTCTCATAATCTTCTAAATAGACATCCAATGCGCTAATGATGTTCGGGGTTCCGGTAAAACTATTGTGGATTCGATAAAATGTTAGAATGCTGGTATCTAGGGTGATCTCACAGCCTGAATCCAATGCTATATAAAAGCATAATGTGTCAAATGTTATTTTAGAGTTTTTTATCAGTCCCTCATATTTTAAACAAAGGTCTCTTTCAATAGTAGTGGTGGATGAAGATATTTTTGGTGTTTTTTTAGCGATTAATTTACTTTTTTTTACAACCTTCTTTTCAGGTAGTATATTCAATGTAATGCCAAGTGGTTTGATTGTGTCTTGAGGTAAATTCTCTCCAAAAGGCAACATGTTGTTTCGCATGTACTTGAAATTGTATTTTGTGTAATTATCCCAAGTCATTTCTAGCTTAAACCTTGAAAAAATATCATCGTCATCTAGGAAACATAACAATTTCCCTCTACTCTTATTTATAGCTTCTAACCACTTTTGTCCTTGCCAATCAGATTCTACATATAACAAGGAGTCACACAATGATTCTAGCTGCTCATCTATTAATTTATCAAAGAATCTCTTGACAACAATAATCTCATACTCTTCTCTTTTAAATGTTTGGCTATCGGCGGAACGTGTTGCCTCAATTATGTAATCCTTCCTTTTGTCCGTACAAATTATTACTGATATTTTCTTTTCGTTTATATTAGAATTTAATATATTCACCAGTCACTCCCCCCTCATATGATCTCTTCTTTGATATTCTTCTTCTGTAGAGATCTATTGGAAGAAGTATTGAAATGGATATTACCCAGTCCATACCCCAGTTTATCAAACTCATCTTGTAAGATGCTTGAGGTGTGAATGATATATAATCAAAATTAGTTGTATTGCCTGCATTCACTAAAAATGCATTTTCACTGCGATAACCTAACCCGATAAATATCGAGTTATATGATTGATTACCTGAGTGATAAACCCATCCGGGATCATATGACGTGAGAAATCTTATAAGTTGATTACCATGGACAGACCCGTTTAACTTGATTTCCCAAGGATGTACATATTCATAATTTATTTTAATCGGCTGAAAAGAACTCACATTTACAATCTTAATACTAGATACGGAAACATATCCGTTCTTTCTAAAATTAGTGCCATTATGACTTATATCTACCATGAACTCATCGTAAGAAGTATTAGCAGGAGACTCGAATAACAATTTATTATGAGCGCTAAAATTTCCATGTGTTGATAATACTATATTTGGTTCGTTACGGGCATTTAAACAGCTAATTATATTTCCTTGTTTATTATAAAAATTTATTTTGAGATTCACAGAATTAACATTCATTCCAGAAATGTTGTATGAAACTCTATAATATTTATCTGGGCTACTTCTTTGATAAGCATATGAAATTAGTCCGCTGAAATTACCAGGTGATATATTTGCTGTTACTTCCGTTTTGTTGGTCAAATTAAGCGAAACTAAATTATTGCTAAAATTAACTGATTTGTAGTCGGAAATAATTGTATATAAATTTGTCTTAAAAAGAAGGTCGAGTGTATCCTGATTGTAAGCAATAGGATTTATTATTTCAGACTTAAGTTGCGATTCATTTATATTTCCTATAGAATATCGAAATACCGTACCTTTATATTCTAGATTCTTGTAAATCAATGCATTCCCTACATTAGCAATGAGGTGGAAATATTTTGATGAATTGAAGATGTGTGACCATGCACATGGAGCTCCTGCAGGGATCCAAGATAACTCCCAACTATACCCACTGCTGTAAAATCTCGGGGGGCCAGAGTAAAAGAGCTTATTGTCAATACCCAAAAATGGTCCGAAATAGACAACCACATATTTTACACTAGATTCGCCAAGAACATCTGAAAGATCTTTTGTATGGTTACTCAATGCCGGATTCAAAAAAGGAACTGCATTATTTGTTATATTTGTCATAAATGTCCACTTCATACTGCTTAGAATTACATTATCCGTGGACATGCTGAAAGGGAAAAACATTACCCTATAACCTTCATTCTTTGCAGTATTCGAATTAAACCAATTTGAAATTGTGTTGACATTGTCCGGTACCTTATCGTTTATAAGAAATGATTCTGAGTTATTGTACATTCCCAAAGTTGAGGAATCACCGGGGTAATTTGTATGGAAATTAATAGGTGTTATAAACAATAACAAAAGGATGAAAATCGAAATGAGAAGACTCTTGGTATTAATTCTAATTGAATTATTCTTTGTCTTAAAGGTAAATTTTGATCGTGAGATTGAAATCTGATTGAAGCCTCCCAGCGCAATCATAGATTGAATAATCAGATAAGCAACAACTATGACGTACCCCATATGTGGTATATACTCGCCTAAGAATGGCATGTATGATGCTATAAACCTCATCAGAATGAAGATTTGAAAATGAAAAATACCCCATGTAATAAGAACTAATAAGGCTTGTATACCGAGAGAAAATGATAAAATAGTTAGAGATCTGTTAATTATATTGGTATTATATTGAAAAATAGTAAAGGTAATAATAACAAACTCAGAGATTACCGCAGGATACCAATATGTGAATGAGAGCCACCCATTAAAATTTGTTTCAAGGTCAATCAAAATTTGATTTGTTGAAGACGCCCCAAAATCTGTTGTAGAGAAATAACTGACACTGTTTCCTGAGAAAATATCCCATAAGGAGTTCAATGTTTTGGTTAAAAAGAACATAATTAGGAAAAAGAACACTAAAATAGCCAAATTGGCGATCAAACTCGAACTTGTTTGGTTTTTTAATAATACAGACAACCCCCAATAAATGATAAATAGGACAGGTGTCCACATTATGTAGCCTGGATTAAATTCAAAAACGAAAGCTGAAAGCAGTGCAAATAATATAACATACTCAAGGCTTAATAAGAATTTAGAATCAATTATTTTCAATATTATGATCATAAATAATGGAGTAAAAGCATAAAGGAGATATATCATATAAGCACCAGAAATGGCCATATTAGTAACAACCGGCGAAAAGGAAAAAGCTAGGGAAAGGATGAAAGATACCCACTTATTATTTAAGGACTTAAGTGCCAAAATATAAGAAGATATTGCAGAAATTGAAAATTCCAAAATAAACCAAGCTCTTTCAGCAATGGCAACATTATGAAATAGACTCACTATACCATAATAAAAGACGGAATAGAGGAGACCACTTCCTTGGGACCCAAAGTTGCTATAAAAAATCCAACTTGATAAGAAGGAGTTATTAAGGTATATATTAGGTTGTTTTGGTAAGGTACCCCCTATTTCAAAAATATTATATGAACTTTTATTGAGAATAAATGAATATATTGTTAATAATAATGTCGTGTAAACAGAAACAAAAAAAATTGTGGTAAAAATAGAATTCACAAACCTAGTTTTTTGCATAGTAACCAATAGGAATAAGACTTATGTATTAAATAGTTATGACGAAGAGATGAAGTTTGTTTTACAGCAGAACATCGTGGAGCATTTGTACCCGAAAATTGAGTGAAAGCAATCTAAAAATAGGGGAAGATATTGGACATTAGCATTATTACTCGATCGCTTCGAGCTGATGAGTTGCTAACATTCCTTAGAAATGTGCAACCACTAATTGAGTCGGGAGATGAAATAGTGGCGGTCGTAAAGAACCACAATATAGATCTTTCGGCCTTTACAAATTTAAGGATTTTGGAAAGTGACTCAAATAGGTTTCAGGCTAGAGTACTAGGAATCAAAATGGCAAGAAATGATGGTATATTGTTGTTAGATTCCGATCAATATTTGAATGAATATTTGATTAAAGAGATAAAAGATGTCAATTCGGCAGTTGTCATGATACCCGAAGTATCAGATGGAGGAACAGTTTTTTCTTCGCTTTTAGATTGTCAAAGGGGACATTTCTTCAAATTATCAAAAATCTATGGAGGAAGCCCATTGGTGCCCGCGGTACCTCGCTTTTATAGAAAAGATTTACTTATGAAAGCACTGAACGAGATGGAAAAACATTATTTCATTGATGGTTTATCGCATGAAGATTCAATATTATATTATTATGTTTTCAAATACATTAAAAACATTTATTTTGCGGAGAATCCCATCATAAATCAGAACGATTCGTTTTCTACGACTTTAAGAAAAAGCTACCTGTATGGTAAATTCTATTCAACTGCAATGCAAAGTCCCAATATTGAACTTGAAATTAAGGAGTTGATTAAGAAACTCAATATCTCAATGCTAGTTCCTTTTCGGAAAGAGATCGGTTTTAATCCGTTTGTAGTTGTGAATTTTCTGAGAATGATACCATATGGTCTTGGGAAAAGTCATAGATAACAAAATAAACTACATTGTCAACTTCCGGTTGATAATGGTCTGCCTCCCTAAATGACGAGTTAAAGTTGTCTTATAGGGTTAAACATACATTAAGCTTACTTTCCGCACAAATTTAAAGGCTATTCCCTGAATTATTTTATCATCATGGGAGCCCCTATTCTTCGGCATCTTGAAGTATCTTAAGGTCCTCCCCGGTTGGCTCAATAATTCTCTGATCCACTATCGCATTCCACTGGATCAATAATTTCATCACGCTTTCCAGATCACTTTTCCTTATTATTATGACCCCCCTTAACAGCTTCCTGTGTGGTATGCTGTCCAGCAGTCCCTTTCTCCTGTATCTGTATCTCCCTTTTTTTGTACTTGTCTCCTGGCCGTAAAAGTGCTTGATGAACTTGCCCAGTTCTGTGTTGTTCATCCCAGCAGGAAGATGGAACACAAGAATCATAACATCCATATGGGCAGTAATGCCCATACATTTATAAACTATTTGCTGTTACTGTTATGATGAATGTCGACGACCTGGATCTTCACACCAAAACCATAGGATCCATTCCGGTCATAAGCCACTTCATGGAGAGGCTCAGACTGCACAGTATCCTGTGCGGACGTCTGGGGTCACCATAGGATGCACAGTGCATCATGCTGAAATGTTTATCTCATCTCTGGACATTTTAGAAAAATAATTAAGATACCTAAACTCCCCCCAATTTAACCCATAGGTATCATGTCCTTGAAAAGGTCAACTATCTTTTCAACCTTCTTTGGAACTGCTGCAAAGTATTCGGTACCACTCTTTTCAACGATCCTTTCCATTTTTGACAGTTCATATATGACCTCATTAACGGACATCTTTCCCAGAAGATCGTGATCCTTCAGCATTTTCAATATGCTGAATCTTATCCTCAGCGCCAGGAAAACGATGAAGAAGA
>JAKBGP010000144.1 GCA_021833045.1 Thermoplasmata archaeon | reverse complement strand
TCTTCAGGATATTGCATTAATGTCATAAGCCCACCGAATATCATTGCAAATGAAAGCAAAACAGATACAATAATTTTTATTTTTGAGTCCATATTGATATTAATGATTCATTATATATATATTGACGATTTATAAACCCCACTCAAGTACTTAATTCGAATTAGATTAAAAGTTTTTGTGTTTACGATTTCGTTATGATAATAAAAGGTTATTAGGTTTGGGGAGCTATATCGTTTTCCAGTTTATTACTAAGATGTGCTTCCTTTTACTTTTGTATTACGTTACAATTAAGGGAGTGATTCTATAATGGTATCACTATACCAGAGAATGATGTCTCTAATATGTAACGGGTGCAAAAAATAGTTATATTCCTTTGAATATTTAAAATCCAACAGGATCAGATATGAACTCAACTCCATAACCTATACTTTAATACTAGTGCAGAGGGAGGGATTTGAACCCTCGTATCCCTACGAAACCAGACCCTCAATCTGGCGCCTTTGACCAATCTCGACAACCTCTGCTCCTTTTTTACTGCAATGTTGCAAACCTTATTTAATTTTTGATTGTTTTCTTTGATTTCTCCAGAATAATGAGTGATTCTCCCTGATATATAGAGTCCTCCTCAGGCCTCAACAGGTATTCATCACCCTTCCTAATGGCGATTATTTTTCTCCATTCATTTTCGACCATTTTATATAGTTCCCTGTAGCTTTTTCCCTTATAATCATCTTCCCTGGTTTCCATAAAGTCCATGCTGTCAGACTTAGAAAATATCTCAGAAATGAACTTCCACGATCCTGGATTATTTATCAATTTAATAATCGCTGATGAACTCATTTCCCCTCTAACAATAATTTCGTCCGCACCTGATTCTCTGGCATGCTCTCTACTTGATTTATTGATCAGTTCCACAATTGTGTTAATTTCAGGATTTAATTTTTTAACTGTCATCACTATAAGAATTGATTCTGCATCTACAGCCAGTGAATTCTCCGAACCATATTTCTCATTCGGGAATATTATTGCTGTATGACTATTTTCTATACCAGCCCTCTTCAGATCCTTATAGTCCAGAGGGTTTCCCTTCACAAATTCCATATTTTCTTTTTCCTTTTCGGGTGGGTCCTGTCCCAGCACTATAAACGGATTTTTGTCCCTCATTATGACTTCAATTATGTCTGCCTGCTTTTCTGAATAATTACATATAATTACATGATCCTTCATTTTTGTTCGCACCTCTCCAAATCTCTTGAGAAGCTTAGCATCCACAAGCTCAGCGCCTATGGATACAAGTAATAAACTGAAACTTCCTACACCAATAATCATTATGAATATGGCATTTAATTTTCCCATAAATCCAACAATTGTGACGTCCCCATATCCAACTGTAGTAACTGTTTGCATAGTCCACCAAAGGGACTGAAAAAGTGAGTGAATGCCAGAGTTTGCAATAGGGTTCTCTATGTAATATTCAGAGAATACACTGTATAATAGCACAAATGCCGCAATAATTATGGTTTTACCTATATTGTGCTTTAATGCCTTCTTTACCCTTAATATGAATGTCTGTAGGTCAACCAACCATGGATGATTTAAGATTAGAAATATAATTTTTCTCTTTTATCACTGATTTTTACTTCCCAGTTAAATCTCCATGTGTATTACTTCAATAATACTAACTCACTGTTCCATTTCTTTCCCTAAAATCCCTGGCAGCAGTCAAGAAATACAAGGTGGCCGCATACGGGACATGCCTGCTGATGCCTGTATTCCACGCAGTATTCACATTTACACTGCTCCTCGAAACAATCAGAACACATTAGGTTGTTATGGTGTAGTAACATAAAAACTTTATAATTTGAATGCAATGCTGCAACGTGTCATACTTTGATCCTGCCATATTTCTTGCGGCAACAGGTATAATAGTACTGGAGATGTCAGAAGCGTCTGCAATTTCAATGTCCCTAGCTGTTGATGCTAAAAGCAATATTCCATTGCTTGCTGCAACTCTTGGTGTAATCACCGTTCTCATTCCAACGGCCTTTATAGGGAGTGCAATTTCACTACTTCCTCTAATTTATGTAAGACTGGTTTCTGCAACCTTATTACTGTATTTCGCACAAAGACTGGCAAAGAGTGCCAAAAGATCCATGAAATTCCAGTATCTGAAAAGCTTTCCAAAGTCCCATAAAGAAGAGCCATCAGATTCTGGAGTTTCCCTTACAGCATACACAGCTGGTGTTATAGAAGCTTTTGAGGCTGCTATTGTTCTTGTTGGACTCTATCCAGAAAGTTATTCTTCCACTGCCTACGGAATATTTCTTGGAATTGGGATTGTAATAGTTTTCTCCATAATACTAAGGTCACAGATAAGGAAGATCAAGCAGGCAATAATGAAGGTGGTTGTTTCATCACTCCTTTTTTCATTTTCAGCATTCTGGTACATAGAAACTGTGAAACCCATAGACGAGATATTAATACTGCCTTTCTTCATTATTTTCTTCATGATAGTTTATGCATTTTCAACTTACGGGTTGAAAAATCTTAAAAATCCTGAAACTTCTTAATAAAATATTCATATTTTCACGAACCAAAAAATATCAGTATTACTACTACGGCGATTACAGACACCATTGATAAGACTGTTGCTATTTTTCCCTTTCCTGCAAAAATTGCCAGGAATGTACCCAGTATTCCAACCACTATAATTGGCGATGCAATTGCCGCTGTAATTCCCCTCTGAAACCCATACTGCGGTATCTGGCTCAGGAAAGTATATGCGAGATATGTAACCAATCCACCAATAAACAATGTTGTTATTGAAAAAATAATTACTGGATTTGTCTTTTTCTTTGTTTCTTCTTTCAATTTGTTTGAGTCTTCAATTCTGTCCTGCTCTGTTACGTCCCTAATTTCCTCAATGAATCTCCACGGGATGAATAACTTGTGATTTCTATATGCTACCATTACGCCCATGTCATCATATGTAAGAAGAGTACATACTAGGCGGGTCATGTTGCCATCATACACCACTGTGACATTACTGTTTAGGAATGATTCTATTGCCAATACAGATAAATGAGTTTTGCGCTAATAAGATTTTCTTTTTACATCGATTATGATTTTTCAAAGACTGTTTTTATTTGTGTTCGTTTTTATCCATTCTATTGATAACTTTATTATCTCATCAAAATTTTCTTCGTAATAAAACTTCTTTTGATCTTCGTTTCCCTTTCCCTCCAGAAGCGATTCAAGGAAAATTGCAAATTCTCTGACATTAAAATTGTTACTGTAATCTCTAACAGCGGTGAGAAATAGATTCTTTCTTGACAGGCCTATAAGCATCTCATTGATTAATGGTTTTGATGAATATATTTCCTCTGAATAATTGAGGAGTTTTCTAGATATTACCTCCTCCTTAATCTCCTGAAAGCCCACTACTTATCGCACTTTCCATCAGGACATGCTGGATCGAACGTGGCCTCGAGTCTGAGGTATTTCGTATCCATTTTCTTTCTTTCCTTTCCTTCAGAAGTCATCTTTTCTATAATGGCGATTTTTTCCTTCTTCTCTTCTTTTGATGCTTCTTCCTTCTTGCCTGATGTTCCAGAATAGAGAACCTGTTCTGTTTTGCTTCTGTCTCTGTACACAGTTATTCCCTTGCAGTGTAGGTCCTTGGCCAGCCTGTAAGCTTTACCAATATCTTCTGGTGTTGCATCGTTAGGCAAATTTATGGTCTTTGATACACCTGAATCACAATATTTCTGGAATGTTGCCTGCATAAGTACATGCCATTCTGGATCAATTTCATGGGCAGTTTTGAAAAGCCTCTTAAGATCTTCTGGAAGGTCTATCTTTGAAAGATTTCCAGTTGTTGCAACGTCCTGCATCAATTTCTCAGAGTATAGATTTCTCTTTTTCATTATCTCCTCAAACAAAGGATTTACTTCTATTAACTCCTGACCATTCAATACATGCCTCATAAATGCTATGGCAAAAAGTGGTTCTATTGATGATGAACAGCCAGCTATAATAGATATTGTGCCTGTTGGTGCGATTGTTGTGGTAGTAGAGTTTCTCATAAGTATGTCTTCCTTTTCATATTCAGAACCATACCATCCCGGGAAAACTCCCCTTTCAATGGCAAGATTCTGAGATTCCTTGTGTGATTCCAAATCAAGGAAACTCATTACATTCTCAGCTATCTTCAATGCCTCCTCGCTGTCATATGGAACGCCAAGCATGATGAGCATATCTGCAAAGCCCATTATTCCAAGCCCAATCTTCCTTGTTTTCCTTGTCATTTCCTTAATCTGCCTGACAGGGAAGTTGTTTGCATCCACAACGTTATCAAGGAATCTTGTTGACATATGGACTGTTTCCCTGAGTCTATCCCAGTCAATTGTGTTGTCCTCCTTAACGAACTTAGCCAGATTTATTGAACCCAGATTGCATGATTCATATGGCATAAGAGGCTGTTCACCACATGGGTTTGTTGCCTCTATATCTGCTATATTTTTTACTGGATTTGCCCTGTTTATTTCATCGAGGAAAATTAACCCAGGATCTGCTGTTTTCCAGGCGTGAGTTATTATGGAATCCCACATCGTTCTTGCCTTTATTCTTGATACAACCTTTCCAGTTTTTGGATTCTTGAGATCAACATATCCATCACTGTCAAGTTTTTCGAAGAACTCATCCTCCATTCCAACTGAAATGTTGAAATTTTTAAGAATGGTGTTTTCAGAGTCCTTGCTGGTGATAAATTCCATTATATCTGGATGATCATATCTGAGGATTCCCATGTTGGCTCCTCTTCTTTTTCCACCCTGTTTAATGACTTCAGTGGTCGTATCGAAAATTTTCATGAAAGAAACAGGGCCTGATGCAACTCCCTTTGTGGAACCAACAATATCATCCTTATTTCTCAGTCTTGAAAACGAAAACCCTGTACCTCCTCCAGACTTATGTATTTCTGCTGTCTGTTTCACTGCTTCAAAAATTTCTTCTATACTGTCTCCAACCGGGAGCACGAAACATGCTGAAAGCTGACCCAGTCTTGCACCAGCATTCATCATGGTTGGTGAGTTTGGAACATATTCCAGACTCTTCATCATTTTGTGGAATTTTTCTATTGTGTCCTCTGCGATGGTTGGCTTTGTGTATATGAAATCCATGAACTGTCCGAATGTACCTTTTAATACCCCATCGTTTACAAGCTCATTGAAGCCCCTTTCCAAAACTTCAATCTGTGTGTTTAGAAGATTTGATATCTTCTTCCCATCTTCCCTTACCGTTCCTTTTTTCTGGAAATTAGCATAATCATAAAGTGCGTCAATAACTCCAACGTGATTTGCAACTCTCCTGAACATCTGATCCGGAGTTTCTATAATTTTTCCTTCCTCATCTTTTAGTAAATATCTTGCCTCAAGTACCTTTACAGCATTTAGCGTTAACTTAAGATCATCTTTTACACCTAGTCTTTCCTTTTCTTCTCTGATGAATCTTCTCTTTTCCCTATATAGAATGTAAGCCTTTGCAACTTCATTGAATTTTCTTCCATCTATTTGTGTTTCCATAAGAACTGATTCAACAGTATCCTGTATATTTTCTACTGTTGGGATCTCTTTTCTTGCACTCAATTCTTTTACAACTTTATCAGCTAAGATTTCTGCGTCTCGCATATTTCCAAACTTCAGTGAAAGCATTGCCTTGTAGATTGCCCGTGATATTTTTGTTTGATCGAAATCCTCAATCTTTCCGTCTCTTTTTTTGATTGATTTTATCATTACAAATTAGATGTTGTGTTTATATTTAATTTTAATGTTAACTCTAATAGCAATTTTAATATCATTTTAATCACCAAATCAATTTTTAATAAGATAACAATATGTTATCAATATTGTTAACAATATAAATAATTTTACTTCCGGTAAAAGTAAGATCTAAAATTTTTATGTAACTAAAAGTATTAACATAATAAAGTTAAAAATCTAATTAAAATAGCAAACT
>JAKBGP010000143.1 GCA_021833045.1 Thermoplasmata archaeon | reverse complement strand
CTGCTGCACAGATAATATTTTGGGAATTAATTCAACAACAAATTTACCGGCCAACTGGTTTAATGTAGGTGATGCACCACAGGCCATAGCCTTTGACTATATGAATTCCGATCTATATGTTGCTAACAAGGGGTCATCTAATATAACTGTAATTAATACGGAGGAGAAAAGAGTTACCTCATCCATAAGTGTTGGGGGTGGGCCTGATTCTCTTGCTTATATTTCCTCAAAAAATTATCTGCTTGTTGCCAACTCATATGGAAATTCAATATCTGTAATTAATACCTCAACGAATCATGTAATGAATACAATATCGTCAAATTCGCCATCGGCCATAGTATATGATCCTTTAAACAGTATGATTTATGTTACCAACTATGCCAAAAATACTGTGACAGTTTATAATTTAGATCTCACAATAAGAACTATTATTGGTGTTGGGGATGGTCCTGCTAAACTCGCTCTCGATGACACAGGTCACAGTCTATTTGTTGTTAATGAAAGGTCAAATAATATGAGCGTAATTAGCACCATTTCAGATGAAATATCGAACACAGTAAAACTTGGCAACACTCCATTTGGAATTTCATATAATCCTGAAAATAAGTTAATTTATGTGGCGAACTTCTGCTCAGATAGTGTATATGCGATAAACACATCAACATATCTTATTAATAAAATAATCGCAGTTGGATTAAATCCTTACGGCGTAACATACAATCCAATAAATCATGAAGTATACGTTATGAATGAGTACACGGCTAATATATCTATCATAAATCCGCTAACTGAATCCGTAATTTATTCAATAGATACTGGTTCGGGTCCACAAGGTGGCACCTATGATTCGTATAATGGCTTTTATTATGTTTCTAACGCATTTTCAAACTTTATTTATGAGATAAATTCTGCTGGAAATAAGATATTAACCAAAATTGGAGTTGGTGTTGGGCCATCATCAATTACCTATGATGGATACAACAAGAATTTATATGTGACAAATTACGACTCTAATAATATTTCAGTGATCAATTCTTCTACGCAAAAAGATTATTTATCAATAAATGTCGGAATGGGACCATCTGCTGCTGCCTATGATCCAGTGAATCATGAACTTTACGTGGTAAATGAAAAATCTAATTCCCTTTCAGTTATCAGCTCCACTAATAATAAAGTCGTCTCGACGCTAAATGTTGGTAAAAGTCCACTTTCCGTCACATTCGATAAATCTAATGGATATATTTACACAGGTAACTTTGCTACTAACAATCTTTCAGTAATAAACCCATCTGACAATAATTTAATAGAAAACATCGGTGTTGGTTCTGGACCTCAGGGTGTTTTATTTTCACCATATAACGGCGATTTATATGTTATTAATTATATCTCAGGAACCCTGGATGTTTTAAGTTCAAAAACAAATAACATTATTAAATCTATTTATGTAGGATCTGGACCGGAAGGTATAAGCTATAATCCACAAAATAGCTATATTTATATTGCTGATGAGAACCAAAATATAGCTATAGTTGTAAATTCCACGAATAATGCAATAGTCGGAAGTGTTAAGGTTGGTAATTCTCCCTTCAGAATCGGATATGACAACTCTAACGGTTTCCTTTATGTTAGCAATCTTAGATCGGGTACAATCTCGGTAATTTCTACATTCTATTATTCAAATTACATTCCAAAAAAATCGGTTTCTAAATTAACAGAATACGATATTGTATTATTTACCTTGGTCGCTTTTGGAGTATTGGCTATAACTGCAATTGCAGCAGTTATTATTATTCGGAGAAAACAACAAAAACAAAATTAAAGGTGATATTTTTCCTTGAATTTGGTGTATTTGGATAGCAGATCACCGGTGATAGATCTGGAACTATGTTCAATAGACACTACAAGATCTTCCTGGTTTATCTCTCTTATTTCATTGCTATCTATAACCTGAGAAAATACTTCTTCTGCCGCTCTCTTGCAGATGTATTTTATGTCAGCGCCTGTATATCCCTCTGAAATTCTTCCAAGCTCTTCATAGTCTATTGCATCTGATACCTTGAGTTCCCTTAGAAATGTTCTGAATAATTCTGATCTTGAAGCTTCGTCTGGTGGAGGGACGAAAATTTTTGTATCGAACCTTTCAGGGTTTAACATGGCATCATCAATATCCCACGGATTATTGGTAGCAGCTATTATCATGATTTGTCCATCTGATTCCTTCCTTAAATCTGTCATTTGACGTAGCATTTCGGGGACTCCTCTTTTCATGTATGACGAATTACTATTCGTTCTTCTTGTAGCCAGTGAATCGAATTCATCGAAGAAAATTATTACCGGTTTGTTGGCTATTGCTCCCTGAAAGAGGGATCTTATATTTTTCTCGAATTCACCAAATTTATTATCAAGAATATCTGAAGGGGTAATTGTCACCATTGGGTATTGCACCCTATTTGAAATTGCCTGAGCGATACTTGTTTTTCCTGTTCCGGGAGGACCAAAAAGGAGGATATTCCTTCCAGTAATGCCATACATTCTTGCTATTTCTTTATTCTCTCTAGCCTTGATTATCTGATTCATTACTATTTTTTTAACATCTGAAAGACCTGCAATATCATCAAAGGAAGTTGAAGCTATGGCGGGGCGGAGTCTTCTGAAATAGTCTGAAGAGTCATTTGCTATGATTACTTCCTTATATTTGGTTAATGAATTGCTTTTGGAAACATTTTCAGGCATTTCATTGGTAAGTTTGTCAATAATATTTACACATAGATCTGCCAGTTTTAGGAACTCTACTCTTTTAGCATTTTCTCTATTTTTGGAAGAATTTAATATCTCAGTGGCTAATAATTTTAGGTTCTCTATCTTTTTATTCTTAAGCTGATCTGATTTTATTATACTTTCTACCTTTTCCCTATACTTTTTCAGGCATTCTGCATCCTGACCGTTATTCATTTGTGTCGACCTTATCTAAATCTTTTAACTTTTCTCTTAGCCGCTTTTCCATTTCATCAACATTTATATCCTCTACCTTTTCCTTATCGTTTGCGTTCGTATTGTTACTCTTTTCCCTCCCGATAGAATCTAGTTCATAATTAAGATTTAAACCCACATCCTGGAGCAATCCACCAAAAAGATCACCAACGCGCTCACTTTCGTCAACTGCCTTATCCAGTTGAGATTCCATTTGGGACATCCATTGGGCATTAGCCTGGCCTTTTCCTATGGTCTTTACATAAGTCTTCATTGTGTCTGCAAAACTGTTCATCAATGCAGACTGGTCTTTCATCATGCCTATATCATCCACTATAAGAACAAATGATCTTATCTTCGAAGCCTGAACTCTTAGATTTTTAGCCTTTTCCTCAAAAGCCTGCTCTAAACTCTTATTTCCTATGGATCTCGCGGCTTCCTTTTGCGCATCATATTTTTGTGCCATCGAATCACATTTACCAGCATAGTCCTCTGCTTTCTTCTTAAGCAGCTTTATGTTCATCTGTGTTTCAACTTCAAGCTCTTCCTTAGATTTTCTGTTGAAAACGCTCAAATTATATCACCTCTGGATTTTCGTCCTCATCATCTTTCTCTTCACTATCCTTCTTGGGAATAGTTTTTTGAGGTTCATGAATAGTATTTTCATTACTAGCCACTTTAGAGGTAGATTTTTCAGTAATAGTTTCGAAATAAAGTTCAATATTATCCATATCTTCCATTATCCGTCCATGATCATTCATTTCTTCCTTTACTGTGTTTTGAAATTCCCTTATCATCTGACGATTCTTTAAGGTTTTATCCAGCTTCCTCATGAATTTTGAATCTTTTTCAGACATAAGTTCATTAATTGATTGGAGCATTGACATGAATTTATATTTTTCTTCCATGTGGTTATACTTTGCGATTTCAGCATTCAAAGAGTCTGTTGCCCTAATTTTCTTTATGTGATTCATATCGTCTGAATTATCTTTCATCCTGTTAATGAGGTCCTGAAGTTCTACAATATGTTCCCGGGATACATCCATAATAACATATAACTCCTGAAGACTTTTATTTAAAATCTTACTCCCCTTTTTTCCCAGGAATTTTTTGTCTCCATATGAAGACCACAATCCAACTAACTTTTTCATGAAACCCTCTGATTTGCTGGAATCTCCACGATAATATGCCAGACTTTCAATAAGTGACTGAAAATCATTATTTTTTTTCATAGAAATCATCAATTATTTGCAAATTCCTCCTTCCATTTGTAATATTTCTTACTCATTTCCTCATTTACTGCAGGTTTAATCTTGGATAATGCAACCTCAAAATCCTGCCTTGTAATTGGATTAATCCTGTAAGTAACCTTCTCAGAGCCAAAAATTACCTTATCCTTATCTTCCATTATCACCCTATTTGTTCTTCTAAGCATATTCCTTATTGCCTCTGCACACAAATAAAACAAATCTCGACCGGAGAAACCTTCGGTATTGGCCACTATATCGTCTATCGAGTCATCTACCCTGTATCCTTTGCCAGTAGTATGAATACTAATTATTTTCTTTCTGGTTTCCGCATCCGGTAATCCTATGAATATCCTTTTTTCAAATCTGGAAAGAATTGCCTGATCAAGTTCCCATGGAACATTAGTTGCTGCAACAGTCATTACAAAACTTTCATCTGTAGAAAATCCATCAAGCTGAGATAAAAATTGCTGGAGAACCGCACCCGCATTTTTGTTTCCGTCACCTCTCTGTCTCAGGAGAGATTCAATTTCGTCCAGAAAAACTACAGAAGGAGCTTTTTCCCTGGCAACTGTATAGAGTGAGGACACTATTCTCTCTGAATCACCAACATATCGAGAGATAAGTTCTGACACTGGCACATTAAAGAATGTTGCATCAATATTTGAACTGATTGCCTTTGCAATAGTCGTTTTACCAGTTCCAGGAGGTCCAAACAGCAAAATATTTCTAAGGTTTGGAACCTTAACATCAAGATCGGGTTGAGCCATTGCAAAAAAAACAGCTTCTTTGATAATTTCCTTTTGATCTTCCAATCCACCGATTTCCGACCACTTTACATTTGACTCACTTATGAGAGACATGATTCTACTTCTAAATTCCTGTTCCATCTGACCTATAAGTCCATTACTAGTCTTTTTACTGTCCTGCTTACTTTCATGTTTTTTCAAAGTTTTAGGATTATTATTCACGATCTCAGTTTTTCTTTTCTCCCAGGATTTTATGAGAGCATCATATGATGGATTGTTGCCATCAAGTTTCTTTAACATATGAAGGTTGTTGATGATCTTCTCGCATAAGATGATACTATCCCTGATATTTCCCTTTTCCTCCATACTGGTTTCAATTTTTATATCGTCAGCAATAAGCTTTTTCAATCCCCCAATCTGCAGGTAATCTGAATCCAATAAATTCACTCTCCCTTCACGTCACTCTCTGTATTCTCGTCATTATCCTCTTCTGTCTCTGTCTTTTTGACCTTGCCTGGTTTTAGTGAATTATCATTTCTATCCATTTCCTTAAACATCTCCATGTATTTACTTCCCATAACAGATGCACCCTGATCATCTTCTATTTGCAGGTCTCTTACTGTATTCAAGAGATCATCGGTTTTCTGTAGTGCTACCTTATTCTTTGTCTTTGACTGAAGTATGTTGGTTTTAATGGCGTTAGAATTGGTTTTCGAAATAATATTATCCACGCTGCTTGGTGAAACTGAAGTTTTAGATTCCTTTACCTCCTGCATTAACTCAATTTTCTTAGTGTGGTTCAATATCTGATTTTCGTTGGTATGGATCTTTCTTTCCAATAGTTCAAGCTCCTGAGCAATTTGAACTCTTTTGGATCCAGAAGCTTTACTACCCTCTTTCATTAAAGAATTAAACTTTTCCTGTTTTCTCTCATTATCTTTTTCTATAAGGGAAATCTCTGTTCTAGTCTGCTGAATAAGGCTCTCAATTTCATCTGGTGAAAGGCTTTCAAGGCCTTTCGGCTTTCTGCTATTAAATAAAGGCATATGATCATCAAATCAATTTAAATTAGAATAAAAGGTT
>JAKBGP010000142.1 GCA_021833045.1 Thermoplasmata archaeon | reverse complement strand
TCCGATCTCTTAAGGCACTTATTCAGAGACCGGATATATCGTAAAAATCTCTTCTTCTTGCAGTGAGAACCTTTACGTTTTCTCTGTATGAAGTCACTTCTGACATATCAATTTTCACAGTAATATCTTCCTCATCTTCGCCCAGCTCTTCGATTACCTTTCCTGCCGGTGAAATCACTGTTGAATGTCCTATGAATTCTGGTCCTGATTGTCCAGAAGCCACAACAAAAACCCCATTTGTCATTGCGATACTTTTCAGCAGTGCAGTCCATGTCTCAAGCTTGTATTCTCCCTTAAAGAATCCAGCCTGAATGGTTATCATCTGTGCACCCTTTAGCGCATATAATCTGGACAGTTCCGGGAACCTTATATCATAACAGATTTCCATACCAAATGGAATGCCATTAAGAGAAATGACTTCTGGTCTCCTGAGACCCTCATTGTAAACCTTTGATTCCATATATCCGTAGGAGTCAAATAGATGGAGTTTCTGATATTTTCCAAATAGAATACCCATATTGTCTATGGCAAATGATGTGTTGAATGGTTTCTCAGTTTGACCCCTGCTCTCCACAAAATTTCCAATTACAGCTATTTCTCTTTTCATAGTCATACTTCTGATTTCCTCAACGAATTGTCCAGTGATAGATTCAGAGACATCAATCATAAAGTTTCTGTCATTGAAATCTGGCTTGATCATAGAGTATTCAGGAAATATAACCAGATCCTGTTTTCCAGAATATTTGTCAATTTTTCCCTTTATAAAGTCCAGGTTTTCTTCCTTGCTTTTTCCGGAATTGAATTGCACAACTGCAATTCTCATTTGATTGCTTACTGAAGAACCGTTCATCCTTTCACTAACTCATTATGTTTTGAGTGTATAATATTTTTGTTAAAAATGATCATCTCTTCAGATTAAGTTTCTCTGGAAGATATGTATCAGTTACAAAATTCAGGCCATATTTGGCCAGAGCCTGTTGTTCAGCTTTCTGATTTATTTTAAGCATCGTCTCAATTTCTGATTTCCAGAATTCGTTTTGGAATCTTGGGTCCTGAAGTTCAGAATTTAATGCTGATATATCCTTGTCATTCAATTTATCTGTCGGAAGATCATAATTGAGTATATCTGAAGCACTAATTCCCACAAATTCAGCTGTTGGAACTGCAAGCCAGTGTGAAATGTGTGCAGTCTTTATTGCCCCGTATGCCACTGATGCATATATTCTGAACGACCATGGATCCCCGTCTGTGAAGATATATACGGGAAGACCCATCTCCTCATTCATCCTCTTGAGCATCCTTCTTGTGCTTCTAGCTGGCTGCCCCTTAAGATGGACAAGTATTGCCCTGAAATCCTCGTCAAACTTGTTTTCCACAAGTCTGTCAAACATTCCTCCCGTTTCCAGAGCTACAATCATATCTGCATCGTGTGATATGAGCCTGACCTTTTCCTCCTCTACATTATATGGTATATTATATCCCGCATCTCCAACATCATCACGACAGTTGATTCTCTTAAATTCATTCTTCCTGTTCTTTTCCTCTATGGTAATATCGCCAATAATACTTGCACCATTCTCCTCCGGCCTCAGATGAAAATCCTCTCTCATCAATTCTGTCATTACTTCCATGTCCTCTGCGAGCACATTTGACTCGTCCTGTGTCGCAAACTTGTAATCCTTCCAGCCCTCAGATATGTAATACATCTCCCTGAGAGTTGATGACTTTGACTCTTTCAACATATCAAGAATGAAGTTGATGGTGTAAAGTGAT
This sequence comes from Thermoplasmata archaeon, assembly GCA_021833045.1. The sequence goes on along the minus strand of JAKBGP010000142.1, from coordinate 4,278 downwards.
TTGGCAATGAACTCTGCTCCATCTATCTTTCTGGCTGTTCTCCTAACCTCCTGGTCCCCGTATTTCCATACACCGTATAGTGCGTCAAGAACTATGTTATCCCGTGTTCGTGACTTAATCTTTATCTCAGGGATATCCTCATTCTTTATGGCCTCATAAATTGTATTTACAAAGTTCTTCAGCTGTTCTTCTGTATTTTCATTCCTGCTCATTTACTTCCACCCCCTTTAAATCCCAGTCTGCTGGCAGCTCCTCAGCTCCCTGTACCAGAACTGGATTTATTCCTGTAACAAAATATTCCGCACCAGTATAGTTTCCCTTTACCTGATCTAGACCTTCTTCGTAACTGTATGTTTCTGCTGATCCAAGGTTTTCAATTTTTATGTCAACTTCCCTGAAGGGAAAAACGATCTTCAGATTGAATGAAACTGTATCATCTGTATAATTTATGACAGATGTAATTGATTTCTTTTTATCTCCGTTCTCAACTTCTTCCCTTACAAAAACAACGTTTGCAATTTTACTCATTGTCCTCCTGTAATCGGGCACTTCGAGCTTTAGAATTTCTGAACTCTTTTTTGCAATCTCAGGAATTATCTTGCTCACGAGTCTGAATTTCTCCCCCATCTTCTTGTTTCTCTCTATCCTGTTGTTGAATCTTCTCAGCTGCCTCATTTCTGCTTTCAGGACATTCTTAATTTCCTCAACTATTTCGCTAACAGGTGCTATTGCTTCCTTTGACTCTGACACATATGGAATCTTTGGCCCATATACATGGACAAGAATTATAGCGGGGCCGTAAGGAACCCCCTTTCCCTGTTTCTGCTCCATTCCATACTGCCTCCAGTCCGTTTCTGATATTGCCTCTGTGATAGCACAGGAACCAGCCTGAAATAGAAGAGGGACCTTATTTGCATATCTTATTATTCGTGCTGGCTGGTCTGAAGGGAGTTCTCCACCATATACCATTCCTATTTCAACTGAAAACGGGTTACCCTTATGAATTCTGACTGAACCTGAAATGGGTTTGCCATAAAAACCTGGCCGCTCATCACCATATACGGAAAGCATACCTACCCTGATGAACTGCTCCGAAATTGGTGATAGGGATTCAGCTGAGGGAGGCATAAGCTTCACCTCAGATATGGTCGATATTATCCTTTCTGCCTCAGCCCTCTCAAGCGCTGCTGGCCTCATTTCTGGATCAACTCCAGATTTTTCCAGTATTTCAGATGCCGTGTTTAAACTTATTCTTGAAAAGTTTTCTACGAATAACTCCTTCATGTTTCTGTTAGAGCTTTCGGAAGCAAGGGATAAAAGCTCTCCCACCTCAAGTCCATAGGGATGGGGTTTGACCGGTTTTGACTGCCTTGAAGGTTCTTCGATGGATCTTTCAAAAGTAATCGCTGTCCCATCGGGATCTGTGAATCTAATTCTTGCATTTGGATTTACCACTGCCACTTCCTTCAGATATTCATGTATGGATTGCCTTCCGGTTATGTATTTCCCCTTTGCCCTTATCCTTACCTCTGTTCCATGTTCTGCCTTCCATATAACCGGCTCTTCTGTCTTTATATTTGCCACATTATTTTTGATATCTATACCCATTTCGAAGTGGTATGCAACATCGTCAACTGGCCTCTTTGTAGTGATATGAGAGAATTCACCTGTTGTTATCTGACCATAGAGGATTGCTGCTGTTATTCCAAGTCCTTGCTGTCCCCTTGTCTGCCTCATCACATGAAATCTTGAACCATAGAGTAGTTGTCCGAAGGCCTTTGGGACCTGCGTTCTCTCTATTCCAGGTCCATTATCCAGAACCACCATCTCATAAATGTCCCCTGATATCCTTGAAATCTTCACGTCTAAATCTGGAAGTATTCCATGTTCCTCACATGCATCAAGTGAATTATCCACCGCCTCTTTTACCATAATAAATAAAGCTCTTTGCAATGAATCAAAACCAAGTATGTGCCTATTTTTCTCAAAAAATTCCGATATAGAAACCTGCTTGAATTCCTGTGGCTTTTTCTTTTCCTGCATCCTTAAGCCATATGAAACTGATTATATTTACCTTATTCTAAATGAACAAGTTACAAAAACATTACCCTGGGTTGATATATAATGAAAAATAATATTAAATCAGAACTTTTCTATGATTTATTCCGGAATTACTGGAAATAACCCAGATCATCCTTCTTTTCCTTGTCGATCATATCTGACTGCATTTTTTCAGTTAATTCTGAAAGATTTTTACACCTTTCCTCAAGATCCATGAGAGAAACCCTGAAGCCCACAAGTTTTGAGAGTGTTTTCAATATTTCAAGTGCTGCCTTAGGGTCAGGGAAATACCCAGATGTTTCACCCATAAGACATGCAGCCTGTATTCTAAAGAACTTATAAGCAAGTCCTACTATCAGACCGTTTGATCCGACTATTCCTCCACCCGGTTCACCTTCAGGGAACTTCACACCATTCTTTATGAGGTTTTGTTTTAGACTTGAATCGGTAAAGGCACCAAGAATTCTTGGAGTCTCAACAAGTTTGCCTACACCATATCCACCAAGTGTGTATATGATATTCACGTTCATTTCCCTTGCAATTTCCAGTAACCTCCACGAAAGTTCATACTGACCCTCTGGTGTGTTTCCCTGAAAATCTCCTGTGAACACGAATAGTGATTTAGACTTTGAAATTTGCTTGTAAAACAGAGTATTTCTATTTAAATGAGCCTTGCCTTCTCTGTCCACAAATACCTGAGCCGGGAAATGAGAGGAATAAATTTCGAGAACCTTCTCCATCTTCAACTTGTCGATCATGTAATCTACTGTAATTCTTCCAACATTACCTATACCAGGAAGCCCACATACCAGCGTACTTGTTCCTTCTGGTATTACGTCTATCATTTTCTTAATCTTAATTGTCTCCATCTTCATCCTCCTCCATTTCTTCCAGCCTGTACTTCTGGAATTTATCAGTTGTAGAATATTTCATTGGTCCAGCCAATTTTGTTGCCCCGGAACATTTTGGGCAAATTAACTCCATTGTGTACATTCCACACACACTACACTTTCTTATTGTTCCCTTCATTTGTCCTTACTATCCCTGATGAACTCAAAGGATACCCCACTCTTTTTGCAGTTGTCTGAAATAGTCTGAATGATAGTTTTAAGTTTATCCTCAGCGCTCTTATATTCCCTGTCTCTAACTTTCAATAAATATCTTGGTGCACCTGCATACCTTATGGTAGCATCTGCAATCTCACCTATATCGAGGCAGTTCTTAATCTTCTCAATACCCTTAGATTCAAGCGAATACATCTCTATTGTGCCACCAATTTTAACGAATGGAGACTGTACATTCTGTGTTGCTATCTTCAGAAAAGCATTTCTCCACTTTGCTTTTGTTCCCTTGTAAAAATCTTCTTCTTCAGTAGCAGCCTCTTCAAACGCTGAATACAGACTTCCATACTTTTCAATTAATTCATTTCCAAATTCAGTCATACATTCTTCAGGAGATTTCTTCAGAGATGCTGAGACCAATTCCATTAACTTCTCAGCCTTCTGATCATTCTTCCATTCTGAAATTTTTTCTCTCTTCTGATGTTCATTTACCCTCTTAAGAGATAGATCAACACTTTTTCTTCTTGAATCAATTTGAAGTACCTTGCATACTGTTTTCTGTCCTTCCCTGAGATGATCCCTTATATACCTGACCCAACCATTGGCTACCTCTGCGATATGGATGAACCCGTTAAGGTCTTTGTATTCATCAAGCTTCACCTCAGCCCCAAATTTTTCAACCTTTGTTACAGTAACTACAACAAGGTCTCCAATTTCAGGGATATCATTCATTTTTTCCATTATTATCAGAATTCTTCTGTGATCTCACAGTTAGTCATAATGGTACCGCCAGTCGGTTTTGCAAGTTCAGATCCGCAGATATTGCAGTTTACCACGCTTGAACCTTTGGTATATGTAATCTGCTCACTACCGCACTCTGGGCACTTGATTTTTATGAACCTATTTCCCTTTCCCTTCAGTTTTTTCATTTCCTTATCAGTCATTATCTTACCTCCACAATTTCAAGTTTCTTGGCTCTCTGTGATGGGGGAGTGCTTGCCTTCTTGCATTTTGTGCATCTGTATCTTAAATTAACTCTTTTAGTTGGTTTTTCTCTGCCCTCAGGCTTTGGCCTCGGGAAACCTCCAAACCCAGATGTTGCCCTCCTGAATCTTCTCTGACCAAGGTTAAGTTCGCTGGCCTTCTTTTTTCTTAC
>JAKBGP010000141.1 GCA_021833045.1 Thermoplasmata archaeon | reverse complement strand
TTCTTTCCATTCCTCTTCTCCTCCACTCTCATGAAGAAGTTATCAAATGCCTTGTCCAGTCTCCTGGCAACATCCTGTATGACAAGGGAATGCATATTTTTGTATTCAGGGAACATCTTCTTTATTTCTGGGATTTCATTCTGCTGTGATCTATAATTGACCTTCTTTTTTGATCTGTATGCGTATATGCGCTGCTGTAACATTGCATTGTATAATTCACATGAGAGATTCAGGGAGGATTCAAGAATATGGATCTGTGCACTGTCTGGATAGATCCTGAATCTGTATGTCCTTATCATCTGGAACTCTGATCCTCCACGTATTTCTTCATGATCACTGACGGATGTAGTAATTATATATAAATAAATTTGTTCGCTCTATGGCAATTATATGCTGATTGTCCGATAATTATTTTTTACATCTTTTCTTATTGAAAATACCGGATTCTAAAAAATCCATTATGTATGTAGTAATTAATGTTTTATGAGGAATGACTTTATTGGACTGTTGAGATGTATAGAAGCAGAGAAACACGTAATCTACAGAAACACAAAAATTAGGAATGTTAATGTGTGTCAATCCACGGATAACTGCCATAGTGTTCGCTTTCATCCCACCCCTGAAGGATGTGGGATTTCCCGCTCACGGTGTTAAAATTTCAGGTTCTGTTCTCACTTCATCTTTTTAACCATGTTGAGAAAAAGGGATCTTTTCCCCTGAACTCCTGAAATACCAGCAATAACCATCTTATGCTGCCAGACTATCTGGAGAGCTTCACCTATGATCAGGCCAGTTGCAAAACCCAACAGAACTGAAAAAAAGGAATCGTCAAACCCAGGGAAATAGAATATTATTATCATTCTCCCAATGAAGGCTATTGACCACACTCCTATGACCCAGAGTGGCCTTTTGTAATACGGGAGATCATTTTTTGTGAAAAATGTTACTCCTTTCCCCGTATGGATTGAGATATACATTCCAAAAAGAAAAGCAAGAAATACAAATACAGATGCCAGGAGGCTTACACCATAGTCTGCGCCTATGGTAAATATTATGTAAAGCAGTGGGCCAACTATAAGGCTCTTTCTTGTAAATCTTCCACCGTGAAGAGCCCTTACGATTTTCCTGGAGAGAAAGACAACAACTATGATCAGAAAAGATGCCAGTTTATGGCTCAGGACCTGTGCGTAAATCGAGTTGTATATGTCTTCACCCGTTTCAAAGAACCTGAACATGGACTTTTCCCCAGCAGACAACTATCATTTATAGAGGTATTAAAATTTCTCATTGTCATCCGTTGTCAATTCCTCTTCGCTAAGGAGCTTGCACTTCCAGATTTATTGGTAGCATCGACTTAATGTGACTATTCTCGTCTTTCGGGCAGAATCATATGCTGTACAACTCACCGTGTCACCACCGAATCCGCCGGACAACCACGGGCATAACACACATGCAAGTAGAGGTTTTACCGTTGAACACAATGAAAAACGGTATAATAATGCCGCAATTCATACAATGTATAACGAAAGTATGATTCCATGCAATGAGAATCATGAAACAAGCAGTTATACCGTCGTTGTGAAACAACATCTACCTTTCCATGCTCTTTCAATCTAACCATGTATTTTACAAATATGACATTGTCCGAACCTCTCAAGGCGGGTCCAAAAACCATCGAAATTGGTCTTTAATCTCATCCATAATTTCCACGTATCTCTCGGCCGTAATCTTTCCATTTATCAACGCAACATCCAGGTCCTTCAACATTTGGGTTACTGCGGTGTTCCCATCTGCCTTATATTCATGCATCAATTTCTCAAGGTTACTGTAAAGTTCTTTTCCCATGTCGCTGAGATGAAATTCAACTCTTGGCCTTCTCGATCCCGTTTTCCATGTTCTGGAAACTATGCCGAATTTAAGCAGGTCCTTGATATTTTTATCCACGGCCTGTCGGGTCATTCCAAGTTCCGAGGCAATTTCGTCCGGTGTGCTTCTGAAATGCAGAATCTTCACAATTTTCATCTTTGACTGGGAGGTGATTATGTGTAAGGCAGAAATCATGGGAGATTAAGACTATGGCATAATTTTAACTTTTTTGTTGAATTGTGCAAAAAAATATGATATCACTCAAAAATAAAAGTTAACTCATTTAAATAAAATATGTAAAATAAATATAAATACACAAATGGAATCCAATTAATGATAGAGATGGACGGTGACGAAATAAAGAAATTGAAAGATATGTTAGACAGTGGGTCCATAACACCTGAAGTTTATGATGAAATAATATCAAGGTGGACCAGTTCAGGGAACAGCCATGAATCAGGATCTGCAAAAACAGATTCAGGAGACGGTCAAATCAGGAAAAGGGGTGAAGCCATAAGGGTAAGTGGTTCAAGCAGTTTATCAGAAGTTTTTGCAAAGGAGCTGAAGGTATCAGGTTCGTCAAGAATTGAGGGAAACTGTGATGCTGATTATATACACATATCAGGAAGCACAAGTGTTGGAGGAGATGTCACCAGTGCCGATGCAATGGAAATTTCAGGCTCAATCAGGGTAGCGGGAAAAATTACGGGAAAAAATATTTCATCGTCCGGTTCAATGCATGCATCAGGTATTCAATGCAAAGACCTGCACTGCTCCGGTTCCTTGCATATACCTGGCAAGATAATCGCAGAGAGTGCTGGATTTTCAGGTAACTGTGAGGCCTCAGATGTAGAAATCGACAACCTTGAATCTTCAGGAAGTATGAGAGCAGAAACCATATTGTCGAAACAAATGATCATTCATGCAACAATCAGATCAGAAAGGGTTGTATGCCGGGATATAGAGATTGAACTGTACAATTCAGGAAGCAGAATAAAGGATCTGGAGGCTGAAACCATATATATCACACCTAAGGCAAGATTGTTTTCAAAGGGCGAAATAAGGATAGAAAACATAAAATGTGTGAAAGGAAATTTTGATGGACTCAGGGCATCCAGGGTCACTGGAGAGGAACTCCACTTCGGATCAAACTGCAGCATAGAATACGCAGAGGCAAAGAAAATAACGATGGAAGATGGCGCAATCATCAGGGAAAAGAAAATTGTCGATTGAAATTGATCAGGTATTCAACACTAAGGAATATGAAATTCCTATTTGCAAGAAGTTGATGACAGTGCAACATTCTATCTTCCCATGCCATGCATGATCTGTCCGATGGAATACAGGAAGTAAAATGTGTGGATAGCATATTGCCTCATGCGTTCCTGTCCCCACGAAGGTGGATGGCCTGGCATAAAGGACAGAACATATTCAGGCAAAAGTGATTCAAGTCAGTTGGAATGCTGCTGGTAATTTTTGAAGTGGCAAGAACCTTTCGTGAGATGAGGGCAATGTTCTTAGATGCTGTTGTTTCAAGCTACCCTTTCAAGGCACCATCTGTTCAGTGGAATTGGGACTCTGGCTCAATCGCGTGTTGTTGAATAACTTTACTGCTTTCAGTGAGTCAATTTCATCCAGATAGAGAAAACTTCTTTCTCTTATCTCTTTCAATATCCTTCTGGCACTTTTCAGAACGTGCCTAACTTTTGGCTTAGCATGATAATTTTTTTCATCTTTTTTTTCTATCCTGATCAGGAGGCTTTTGGAAACTGGTAGATTCGTGTCGATTCCTTCCATATCAAAGTATCCTTTTTTTGGAAAGAAAACAGAATAGTAATTCAACCCGGTTGAGGGATAGGAGACGGCAATGGCAGCCTCAATTGATTCAACTGGAATTGACTTTGAAACAGCTTTTCCTTTAGGTTTTGTAAATATTATCCTTTTGTCCGTGATTATATACACTGTTCTGGAAAGCCTCTTCAGATAAACATATGTAGGTAGAACTGAAAATGTGATCACGAAGGCCATGTACGTGAGCAGAGGTAGGTACAGCGTGGTGGTATCAAAATTACCCGGAAGTGTAAGTGCCGATCCACCTGGAATAAATAATATTATGAATTGTAAAGCAGTAGCTTTTATTCTCTGTTTTGTAAGATAAGACTTTACTTTTGAAGACGGTTTGAATTCACCCATAACCTTCTCTTCCGGACCTATGAATGTGAACTGAATATCAGAACCATTTTGAAGTAGCTGGCCCGGATTATAAGGATCATAAAAAGATCCACTGTTCAAAGGTTTGCCACAGTGGCTACATATTGTATCCCACTTACTTACCCTATGACCACAAATGTCGCATTTCACCATAACCCGAACAACCATAAAGTTCAGGACTTAAAAATGTTATGCACTATCAACATTTCCATTTCCTGTGGTATCTATAGGGGGGAGTGAGGGAATGTTTACCCAGTCCAACACTCTGCTCTACCCAAAAGAGAAATAAGGGTTTATAATTTGTTTTATGCTGTACACATATCTAACAGGGAAAACACACGGAAAAGTAACACTCTAGTTGTGAGAAAAATTAACGAGGCAATTTACAGTAAATTCAAGATGAAAGCAAAGAGATGATATAAACATTGGAGACGCGTTTAACCAGGCCCATGTCTGATTGGCTGAAAAAACAGGAGGCAAATGAGGAACAGCATATGGAAAACATGGTACTGCGATCACGTCAGAATATGTATTTGATGAGACTGTAACAGTTGTTCTGGTGCGTTCAAAATCATTGGAATCCGCTATAATGTCGGAGAATTGATAAATAAATCTGTACCGGTACCCGAGTTAGCAGCAGTGTATTCAAAGCATCCTGAGACAGATTCCTAAGACAACAGACTACCAGATTCAGCTTCACTGATTGCATAATCATGGAACTCGTTGAGGCAAATCATGTTGAAAACTTGGCTATTTTTGACAGGGAATTCATGGGCGGCGATAGCTTCCAGGTTGTGGGTAACCAGTGATCCATTGAAATAGGAAACAGAGTTGCACAGATCTGTCTTTTCCAGTAATGCATGGATTAATCCTTTCATCCTACATTTGCCTTTTTGTAACACTAAAAACTCAAGATAATGTAATATTTTACCGAGTTTTCAAACAATCTTTGGTCCTTGAATCGTAGTGATAACATCATCATTTCTGTATCTTTTCAACCCTTAAGAATGACCTGAAGACGATCTCGTTTCTATATAAGTGTAGTAATATAAGAGGGCAAAGTAGGTCATAATCTTATATGCCAAATAACTCGTGAAATTGTTTAACTACGTTTAGCTTCTGTTTGTCGCATTCTGATTTAAGTTCTGGATATGATTTTGAAATTTCGTCAAAAATCCTGCATTTTATCTTTAATACGGCCTCACGCACTCCTATCTTCCCGGCGAGCATCTCCAACTGTCTATCGTAAGTGGTTAGCCTGTGCCTGACATAATTAACCATTATCCTTTCAAGAAATTTCTCTTCCGAGTTATTTGTGACAGGAATAAAATCATATTTTCCAAATTCTATGGATTTTGATTCGTGGAAATCATTATAATTCCTTATGGCATTATTTAATAGAGAGTCCATAGAAATAATCTTTATTTTGAACTCCATTAAATCTATTTTTTCAAGTAGCTTTTCTTTCTTTGAGGTAGTTATATCCTTCATTGTTCTGGAGCGTTTCTCGGCCTTTTTCTTATAAATTATAAAATCTTCAGACTGCTCTGCTTTTTCAATTCTCTTTATACTGTAAAGCTTCATGGAGGAAGCCGATTTATATATTGGATTGCTAACCTCTTGATCTGGATACCTGAGAAATTTTTTTATCATGGTCTCCGTCCATCCCCGTTCCTTTAATTTGGATTTGTTGAAAAATTCATTTTTATCACCGTACTCCTCATGCTCCTTTTCACTTTTCTTCATCTAACTCCTCCATGGATCCCAATCTTCTTCAGAGGTGGGAGGAATTTGGTCCCGAACTTCATGCCATTACGGTATCTCATCAACTTTACCTTATTTACGTCAGCATCCATCTTCTTTTCTCCTTTTTTAATGTTTGATTTCCCACATTGTGGTTGTTAGAGGGGTTTTCTAGGATCTGATCACTGAGAGTTTCCCTCATGTTTAAGGACGGAGTCATAGACTTACGGTTCCGTGGATCATATGAATGTGTGCATAAATCTCTCTCCTCTGACTTCTTTTTCTCCATGTTGTTAAA
>JAKBGP010000140.1 GCA_021833045.1 Thermoplasmata archaeon | reverse complement strand
TTTAAATATCCGATAAATGGTAGATGAAGCAGCCTCCTATTTTCACTGTACTGATCGCGAAAGAGCAATATTTGAGGCTGGAATTAAGCTTGGTTCCATTTATCATCAGTATGTTGGGGTTCCAATGAATTTGTCCAACATAGAGGCAATAGAAACTGCAATTAAACAAAGTGTAATGGTACAGCCCTTTGTAGAAAAGGCGGAAGTTAACATAAATAGAGCTATGGTTAAAAGATCAACAGGTCATTATAAATATGTCACTCTTAAGGGAGAAATGCTTGACGTTTACCTCACAATAAAATATAATCAGGAAGAAGTGAGAGCTAGAATGAGATACATAAAGGAACTTGATTATCCACTAATGTCACTGGAGGAATAAAAATGGCGGTTAAGATAGGTATAACCGGGCCAGTTGGGTCCATAAAGGCAGATGCGCTTGCAAAAATAATGGAAATGATTAGAAATCAGGGGAAAGAAGTACAGGGAGTTCTGGTTGGAGAAGTCTTCGAACAGAATAGACTCACAGGTTACACTATTTTTGATATATACTCTAAGAAAAAAGTAGTATTTGCTGAAATTGGATTAGTATCAAGGGTGAAGATAGATAAGATTGGGGTTGATACTAAGCTTCTTGAAGAAATTCTCATCCCAAGTCTTCAGAGAGCAAGAGAGACTGCAGATGTAATAGTGATTGATGAAATCGGAAAACTTGAGTTAACAACCAAGAATGTTCAGAAAGAAATTAATGATACCCTGAATTACACAAAACCAATGATAGTAACAGTTCACAAGAAATCAAGAAACCCGGTGCTTCAGGAAATTCGTGCTCTTGAAGGTGTTAGGGTATTTGATATAACACCAATAAATAGAAGCCTACTTCCATACCGGGTTATGAAAGTACTCAATGGAGAGGAAGTGTCATAAGTATATACAGAGAAGGAAAAGTAGAGGTTGATTTCAACGTTCCTGATGGGTCATCTGGACCAGAGAAGGGACCAGGAAAGATTTCCAGCGGTTTCCTTAACTTTTCTCAAAAGTTAAACAGAGATCTTACCATATCTTTTATCAACACAGTAAAACCAAGATTGTATCTGGACGGATTTGGGGCAACAGGAATAAGGGCTTTAAGAGCAGAAAAGGAGACAGGCGTTCGTTCCGTTGTTAGTGAGAGAAGTTTCGTATCTTTTCAAAAAATAATTGAAAATGCTAAAAGTAACGAATCCCAAATTGAGATATATAATGAGCCATTTGAATCAATTGTATCAAAATTTCACTTTGATTTTATCGATGTGGACCCATATGGTTCAGTCGTACCTTTTGTGGACGTCGCCATAAATTATGTAAGCAATCACGGTTACATTGGTTTCACAGCCACAGATTTAAGTGTTCTCTCAGGATCATTGAAGGATAAGAATCTACGAAGATATGGTACCGAAGTTCTAAATAATAGTTTGCGACATGAAATGGGAATCAGGAATTTACTTGGATTTATAGCAAGAAGGGCCGCTACTCTTGATTGTGGAATGGAACCAATGATCTCAATGTGGCATGGTCATTATTATAGGGTTATAGTAAGGATAAACAAAAGTGTAAAGGATGCAGAAAGCACTCTCCTTAACTTAAAGCACTTCAATTTGCATGAGATTAAAGATTCGGTATATCCCGATCGATATATTGGACCAATTTGGTCTGGAAAGATGAACACTATATTCATTGAAAAAGAAATGGTATTTCCATCAACAGTGGATGAAAAAACTTCAGATTTTATAAGAAAACTAAAGAATGAAGACATGGAACTTTTTTTTACAGACTTAAGTGAAAGCATGTCAAGGAGAAAGATCAACCTGCCGTCAACTGATTCCGCAGTTAAGATTTCTGAAGAAAATGGAATTAAGGTAGCAAGGACACATTTCTCCCCAACGGGCTTTAAGTCAGATAAACCTTTAGAACTCATAAATACCCTTATACAACAGAAAAAAGGATAATTTTAAGGGAAAGATCTTAATGTTCTATCATCTATACGCAAATACTATCACTGGGAATTGAGTCGTAATAGAGACCCGTCCGGAATAATATGGGAAATAATTTATAAAGATTAACACTTAACCCATAGTGAATCCAATAGTCAGGCTGTTTCGTCCAGTTAATGCCGTTATGGCAGTTATAGGCACTGTAATCTCGTCACTGGTGGCTATAGGATATTCAATTCAGTACAATCTTTTTACTGTTGCCATAGCTTCACTGGTTGTATTTCTTGTTTTGACAGGAGGAAACATAATGAATGACGTTCTGGATTCTGAGACAGACAAAGTAAATCATCCAGAAAGACCAATACCTATGGGGGTAATTTCCAGAAAAAGTGCAACATATATCTTCTCAGGTTCCTACATAATCGCCGTGGTTCTAGCCATAGTATTCTTACCATTATATGGGACATTTATTGCACTGGCCGCAATTATACTTCTCATTTATTATGAAACTAAGGGAAAATATTCAGGTCTTCCCGGCAATCTTACAGTGAGTGCACTTATAGGACTTATCTTTCTTTATGGAGGTGTAATTTTCAATGATCCTCAAAAAACCATCCTTCTATTTTTCCTGGCAATGTTTTCAAATGCATCTAGGGAACTAATTAAGGACGTTCAGGATTTTGATGGCGATGTAGACAGAAAGACATTTCCCAGAGTGCACGGAAAGAGAAATGCGTTAAACTTATCCACAATATTTATTATCATAACTTTAGCTTTTTCGATTCTTCCTTATATAGAAAAAATTTTTGGAGTTTATTACCTTTTAGCAGTCATATTGTGTGATATATTCTTTGTGATTACGATGATGACTCAGTACAGGAGTGCGAAAAAGGGTCAGCAGTTCTCTAAACTATCCATGATTCTCGGTCTCTTATCATTTACTATAGGTGGATTAACATGAATGTATATGATCAAATTATTAAGAAATCGGAGAATGGAAAAGTTCACATGACCCTTATAGATCCAGCAACCTCAGGATTTGAAGGTAGCGCAAATATAGCCCATGAGGCGGGAAGGGCCGGTACTGACTTCATACTGCTGGGTGGTAGCACTCATCTTACCATAAAAGAGATGGACGAGGCTGCCCTAAGAATTAAATCAAAAACAGAACTTCCGGTGATCATCTTTCCGGGTTCATCTGATATGTTCACGAAAAACGCGGACGCAATTTTTTTCATGTCACTTCTCAATTCTAAGGATAGGGAATTCTTAATGGATCATCAGGTGAAAGCGGCAAAGCTTGTTAAAACAAGTGGAATTGAATCAATCCCCATGGGATACATTATTTTCGAACCTGGAATGACCGTAGGAAGGGTTGGTAAAGCAATGCTCATAGGCAGGGAAGATAAATCTCTTGCCGTTAACTACGCCCTTGCAGCAGAACTGCTTGGTATGAAGCTTGTTTATATGGAGGCGGGAAGCGGGGCACCATCCCATATAAGCGCAAACGTGATAAAGGAAGTTAAAAAATACTCCTCTATCCCTGTGATTGTCGGTGGAGGAATCAGGACCCCATTATCTGCTAAAGAAATATGTAACGCGGGTGCAGATATAATTGTTACAGGGACCATAGCCGAACAGGCTGTTGATGTTTATTCTTCCCTAAAGCCAATAATAGATTCCATAAGATGATCATTCAAAAGATAAAAAAGCTTTAAATTTAACCTTTTACTATTATGAAATTTTTTGAGTTGAAGTTTTATATGGCAGATGAAACCATTAAAAGGAACTATAGAAAATGTAAAATAATTTAATCATAATGACATATGGTACTTAGATGGTCAAGATCAGATTAGAAATAAGTTATCTTCCCGGAGTTGAGGATCCTGAGGCAACTACACTTCACCACAATTTAGGAATTCTGGGTTATTACAGCATTGATAAGGTTTCAATGTTAAAAGTTTATGAAATGGAGTTCTCTGAGGATGAAGAAACGGCAAAAAATATGGCAAAAACCATAGCAGAGAGCATTTTGATCAATCCCGTTATAAATAACTATAAGTTAATCGTCCTGGGTGAGTAGTTTTGAATTCTGGACCAGAAACGCCTCTATATGGGGCCATCCCAATAGGGAATTATGATAATGACTCTCTCATGGAACTAAGCTCAAAAATGGGACTTGGTCTTGATATTGAGGAGATGATCCGTCTTAAGAATTATTTTTTATATATGGGCAGGGACCCAACTGAGACAGAGTTACAGGCAATGGGTCAGGCGTGGAGTGAACACTGCTGCTACAAATCATCTAAAATCTATCTGAAGAAATATCTTTCCAATCTTCGTACTCCATATACTGTACTTGCAATGGAAGATGATGCAGGAGTTGTAAATGTTAAGGACGACCTGGATTACGTAGTTAAAATGGAAAGTCACAATCATCCAAGTGCAGTAGAACCCTATGGTGGCGCTGCAACAGGAGTTGGAGGCATTCTCAGAGATATACTATGTATGGGTTCACAACCAATTGGAGTCATAGATTCACTGTACCTTGGTAATGGTAAGGGTGTGATACCTGAAGGTTATCTAAATACACATTTTACAGTTAACCATATAATATCAGGAATAAGGGATTATGGTAATAGGGTAGGCATACCAACTGTTGCAGGATCACTATATTTTGGAAAGCAATTTGAGGGAATACCACTGGTAAATGTTGGATGCGTTGGGGTAATAAAAGAGAAAAACATAAGCAGAAGCAGGGTCAGTTCAACCCACGATATACTAATTCTTGTTGGGGGCAAAACTGGAAGAGATGGAATACATGGAGTAAACTTTGCATCCCGTAACCTGGAAAAGGATGATCGAGAAAGCAGGAAAGCGGTACAGCTCGGTAACCCTATTGTCAAGGAACCACTCATAAAGGCAATACTAGAGGCCAATGATAAAGGACTTATAAGTGGAATGAAGGACCTCGGAGGAGGTGGGCTTTCAAGCGCAGCAGGAGAAATGTGTCTTGCAGGAGGTGCTGGTGGCGAAATTCACCTTGATAAAGTACTCACAAAAGAGCAGGGAATGCTTCCATGGGAAATCTGGATAAGTGAAAGTCAGGAGAGGATGCTCCTTGCAGTTCAACAGGAAAGCATCGATGAGATATCAGGAATATTTGAAAGATGGGATCTTCCATTTAGTATTATAGGAAGGTCTGTTCCTGGAAAAAGAATGAAATTGTTTTATCAGGAAAACCTTGTTATGGACCTTTCTTTAAACTTCCTGACATCCGGTCCATTATATTCTAAACCCTATTTTAACAGTAAACATGAGACACGCTCTACCGTTTATTTGAAAGATCCAAACAACCTGGAGGATGAAATTATTGAAGTGATAAAAGACTTCAACAACAGTGGAAAGTTTCCTGTTATTCGTCAGTATGACCATACAGTAAGAGGAAACACTGTTCAGAAACCATTTGTTGGACTTCCAAATAAAGAAACGCACTCTGACTCATCAGTTCTGAGGATGGATGATCATTCTTCTTATGGATTAAGTCTATCATCAGGTTCATCGGTAAACGCAACTCAGATAGATCCATATAATGGAACCATATGGACTCTTGCAAAGAGATTTAGAAATCTCCTCTGTTCAGGTACAGATCCACATTCCGTAATAGATTCCCTGAATTTTGGAAACCCTAACGACATGACTGTTATGATGCAATTCAAGAATTCACTGGAGGCCATTAGAGACTTCTGCAAATTCTTCTCACTTCCGGTTGTTGCTGGGAACGTAAGCCTTTACAATCACATAGGGAAAAATAACATTCCACCAACACCCAATATACTTATGATTGGTATTACTGACAATTATTCAGAAATATTCTCACCAGATTTTAAGGAGGAAGGTTCCACATTATATCTTCTTGGATCCTCTGGATATAGCCTTGCGGGAAGTCAGTATTCCATTATGAGAGATGAACAGACTGGATCCCTCGAACCAATGGATTTGGAAGAACTGGCAAGTTTCAGACGTCTGATCATAAAGCACAAATCTTCAGCTATGATAAACTCTATTCACGATATTTCAACAGGTGGGCTCATAATTTCACTGTTAGAAATGAGCTTTGGATCAGAAAAGGGTTTTAAGGTTGATATATCAAGTA
>JAKBGP010000139.1 GCA_021833045.1 Thermoplasmata archaeon | reverse complement strand
TCTCAACATTAACCATTCCAGGGATGAGGTTGTACTTCTCAATTGATTCAATGTTTTTGGGTAGTGTTATTTCCCTTGCAATTTCAATTCTTTTCCTTGCTTCCTCTGCCAGGTTAGATTTTTTCTTCTTTTTTATTGATTTAAGTACTTCCATTTCGTACCTGGCATCAATTCCTTCGGATGAATCTGAGGATTTGGAATCTTTCTTCTTTTTTGAGAAACGTGACTTGCCCTGTCGCTTCTTCCTTTCATTATCTACCTTGACAATTTTGGCCCTTCTTCTCATGGGTTCGGGTGGTGTGATATTCTTATTCTCGTCTCCTATTGCATCTTTTGATTCTTCCTTTTGAACAATTGGTGTGTCAGATACATTGATTACATCTGGTGATTTAGTAGGTTGAGGCTTTTGAGATTCATTCGTTGGAATATACTGTAATTTCTGGTTGCTATTTTGAGGATCTGTATCATTTGTAGTATTAGATAATTCAGAAATCTTCTCTTTTACAGCATTTAACTCCAGAGGTACGTCAACATAGTCTCCCTTTTTCCTTTTATTTTTTTTCTTTCTCTTCGTATCTTCGTTAACATAGGCTATTTTTGCTCTCTTTCTTACAGGTATATTCTCAACATCTTCATCCCTTCCAGAACTTGGAGCTTTAGATTTTGATTCGCTAGTATCAGGAAGTTCTATAGATTTCTCTGGTTCTTGACGGGTTGTTCTCACCTTCTTCTTTTTCCCTTTTCTTTTTTCATTTTCCCTGTCACTTACTTTTATCCCCATTTTACCTCACCAGAAATAAATCGAAAACTTAACCTCAACACACACATCATAACTAATATACTTTCGTAAATAAGTTTTATTGTGTGTGGCATCTCATCTTATTTATAGTCTATATTTTCATCCAATATAATACAATGCGTTATACCTTACTCTCTCCAATATAAAAGTAATCAGGTATGGCGGAAAAAGTCCAATATTAATCATATATGTTCATACCCTTCTTCGTGTCAAAGGACACCGGGGGTTAAAACAGTTAAAATATTATATAGTTATACCATTTCGCTGAAGAGGGCTGGTAGATCAGCGGTAGATCGCTTCCTTGGCATGGAAGAGGCCAGGGGTTCAATTCCCCTCCAGTCCATAATTATAAAATTCAATGTACTTCCTTCCACACCGTTCATTTCAACCTTTCCATTTTAACACTACGGAATGATTTTTTGGAATATGTGATTAAATAAACTGCCTTGCTGATGGAAACTGAACTTATTCCTCTTCCTCTCTTGTTTCATACTTGCTTGGTATCTCCATTTCGATTTCTGTCTTGTATTGAAAATGCTTATTCCCTGTTCCCTCATAGCCTTATACATAAGCCAATCCTTCGCTGTAAGCGCATTTACCATCTCCAGCATGAATATGCAGGAGGTGGAAAATATTCAATGGCCGAATATGGGTAAATTTGAATGAGCGTTTAGATGTATTAGTGTCGATCCAGCAGGAGGGATAGATATGGAAACCAGAAGTTGAGTGAATATATACCAATACTCCTTGACCATTCCACACGATCTGGCTTGTAGTGCCTGACTTAATGATTTAACCATCAAAGGATTAAATGAGATCAGTTTGGATCATTCATTGACATAGATTGGATAACTGTAAGTTACGCTGATTCCTGGTGAAAATTGATAATCAAAAAATAGAGTAAAAGTTATCGGAGAGATTGTTGTCACACCAAAGCCAAAGTATTGATCAGGAGAACCGGGTTTGAGAATTATCCTTGTTCCGGGTATATAATTTCCAAGAGTTACACTAGATGAACTGTTACATATAGTGACTCCAGATGGAAGTGTACCGTTTATCCATAAATTTACGTTTGTGGATAACGTGTTATTTGTTTCCAGGGTAGCGAGAATAGATGCAGTGTTGTTAATGTAGATTATCGTTCCGTTAACTATATTGGGAGGAGATCCAGTTTCTGATGTTGACACTAATCCCAAAGTTTTTTGATTCGAATAACTTGGCCCTTCGTTTAAGAAAACAACTGGATTCAGAGATGTAGAAGAAGTTGGATAATCACTCACAAACACTATCAAGGCAAATGATACAGAAGATATTGCTAAAACCGTGATGCCAATTATCATCATGGTTGAAAAAATTTTGAGAATAAGATGGTTTCCCCTCATTCTCATCTTACCCTTATCCTATGCTAGTTTGCAAATACAGAGTTCCTGAGCCAACAGCAGCACCAGTCAACACAAAGGACAGATAAACTGTAAAGGTCTTCGTCAGAGGAATCTTGGCACTGAATGCAGAAACACCTCCAACTAATGTGCCATTGCCCGTTCCTGTACCCTGAACAATTGAATAGGTTCCGGTATTTGTACCTGAAAAGGCCATTTGTGTCGTATTGTCAAAGTACAAAGTTACACCACTTGGAAGTGTGCCATTTATGTAGAGGTAGACATGCCCTGTTATTCCAGAAGAAGTGTTGACAACTTCTAACACATTCAGTAAATAAACTGACTGCGAGCCCGAAACAGTATTGATACCAAGTGTTGTGCCGCTACCTGAAGTGGAACTGAGCGATGCACCTCCGGAAACCAATCCTAATCCGGATGCTGTAACGTAATTTGGTCCTTCTTGCAGATAGATTTTTGCGCTTGTGCCGGTTGTCGATGCAGGATATTCATACACAACGAAGACAGCAGCGACGGAAATTCCTGCTACTAATAGCAATACCATTCCAACTGTCACGAAGGTTCCAAATATCCTGATGTGCACTATGTCCGAAAATTTCCCAAATATTCGCCTGATCCTTTTTGAGTTTTCCATCTCGTTCACCTTACAAGATTTAACTCTTGTTATATATGAATTATCTTCCTTATATATATATTGTCGCAATTTACGTGAATAATGGACCATAATGTTATTTTCGGTAAAATTTCTTGGAATGTGACAATGCCTGCGTTCATTCATTCTCTCTATCCCTTAACTCGTTCGATATTGTGTCAACGTTGTATTATCGTTGAAATATCGTTATAACAAGAATCAAGCGAGAAATATTGTTTTTCATAAGAAACGATTATAAAGGTAAGGATTATTCTTCTGTATGTCGCTACTTGTGGAGAAATACACAATACAACTTGATCTATTTGAAAATTTTGAAACTTTTAAAGGAAAAATTTTCATTGAATATTCTGGGAAGAATGAAGAACTTATCCTTGATGCAAAAGATATGGTGATTGAATCATTGAATATCGAGAATAAACAGTACAAATTCCACCATGACAGGAATCGATGGAAATTACATATCGAAGAACCTATACCGGAAAGCGGAATAATTTTTATAGAATATAGAGGTAGAGTATCTGAAGGATTGCAAGGTCTTTATCATGCCGGATTCGGAGAGGAAGATATGCTTTCCACCCAATTTGCCTCCAATTCCGCAAGAGAAATGATTCCCTGTTTTGACACACCAGCAATCAAGGCAGTGTTTTCACTTACAGTCAAGATCAATTCAGCATTTGAAGCTATTTCAAACATGCCAGCCAAGAATGAAAAGTTGTCTGGAAACACAAAGGAGATCACGTTCGATGATACCCCACGAATGTCATCATATTTGCTATACCTTGGCATAGGGAAATTTACGAGCAAAACCCTGAAATACCGAAATGTAGACATTATCCTAACTGTGCCAGGGAACGCGTTAAAAAGCAATGATTTTCCCCTCGAGACTGCTGCAAAAAGCATTGAATTCTATGAGAAGGTCTTTGAAATTGAATATCCCCTTCCTAAAATGCATCTGATTTCAGTACCAGAATTTGCGGCAGGAGCTATGGAAAATTGGGGAGCCATCACTTTCAGGGAAGAGGGATTGCTTGTCAATGAATCAACCGATGCTGAAAGAAAGACGTGGATTGCAACTACTATTGCACATGAAATAGCACACATGTGGTTTGGAAATCTTGTAACGATGAAGTGGTGGGACGATATCTGGCTGAATGAAAGTTTCGCAACGTTCACATCTTTTCTGTGTGTTGATAGCATTTACCCGGAAATGGATGTTTGGAAATCATTTTACAGGAAAGAGTATGAATGGGCTCTCAGCGAAGATTGTCTCATGAATTCTCATCCTATAGAAGCGAAAGTAAAGGAACCTGAAGAAATAGAGCAGATATTCGATGGTATCAGCTATGGTAAAGGAAGTGCCCTTCTGAGAATGATGTATAATTTTGTTGGAAAGGAAAAATTCCTTAAAGGAGTTTCTGACTACCTGAAGGAATTCAAATATGGGAATGCGGAGGGATATCAGCTCTGGGAACACATAGAAAAAGCTTCAGGTAAGCCAGTTGTTAAAATTGCACTTGAATGGATCAAAAAACAGGGATTTCCCGTAATTTCTGTTGAACAGAAAGAAAATGGAATTAAACTCAGGCAGGAGAGATTTTTGCTAAAAGGAAACAGGAAAGGTGAATTGCTCCCTGTGCCAATAATCATAAGGAAAGAAAAAGGAGAAGAAAGGGTTCTCATGGATAGTGAAGAAATGATTATTCCATTGGAAGGGTTTGTGAAGCTAAATGCTGACGCATCTGGTTTTTTCCTGACATCCTACGATGATTCCTATTACAGAAATCTTGAAAGCGTAATTTCAAGGTATTCTGATCTGGACAGGAGTGATCTTGTTAAGAGTGCATACATGTTCCTTATACAGGGAAAACTGAGTGCAGATGATTACCTGAATATAATAAATATTGCATGCGACAAGCCATTCAGCCCTTCTATGAATCTTATCACTACAGATATTGGAACAATTAATTCCATAGTTCCAGAGGATGAGAAATTTAAGGTAAATGCAGTAAAATACCTTCACCGGATGAGAATTTTACTTGGGGAGAAAAATGCAGAAGAAGATATGAACACGACTATGATGAGAAATTCGATCAAAGAGAGACTTGCAATATTGGATGAAACATTTGCAAAAGAAATTTCTGTGAAATTTGAGCATTTCTATAAGATAGAACCAGATGAGAGATTGGCGGTTTCTCTTGCTAAATCACATTTCGTTTCGGATTTATCCTTATATAAAGATCTTATAAAAATAGCAACCAGTGATTCTGACATAACGAAATTGATCTATGGCATGTGCCATGTAAAGGGTGAAGAAAATTACAGGGAGATATTCCGGATGGTCAGAGAACAGGAGCTAAAGAAACAAGAGTCCATAACTGCTTACTCTGCCCTGTGCATGAATGAACATGCAAGAACATTTATGCTCAACAACCTTGAAGAGGCTGTGAACGTTCTACGAAAGTTCTTTGAGGCAAGCCCCTATGCAGGATATCTCATAACAGTAGGTGCAGGAATTATTGGACTGGATCATGAAGAAGAGATCAGAAAAATTATTAGCAAAGTCAACGGGCCAGATATTGAAAATGGAGTTAAAAAAGGGCTTGAATATCTAGAGATTTATCAAAAAATGAGAGATAACTGGGCATCCCTAAAAAATAAAAAATAATATTTTTACATTGAGTTTATTTGAACTCCAACCGACTTTATACTTATTGTGCTGAGGGTTACTGGATGCGATATTGAAACTATCTCAGTGTTTCCGTTTAAAAGGAAATTGAAGTTGCTGAAGACGTTGAAATTCGTGTAATTTTCAGTTTGACTATTTCCAACTAATTCAACGAAAAATGTGTTGGCCCAATATTTTGAGAATGTTGAATTTATGGTGTAATTATAGCTAGAGAGAGTTATATTCAAGACCTTTGCAAATACTGTTCCAATCACATAATTATTTCCCACGGTGTAGTTTGTAAGAGATTGATTTTCCATGGTGGCAGATACTATTGTTGAGCCATACCCACTAATGGATGTGGCCACCGATCTTGCCATGGCAAAATTGTAACCTATTGAGCTTAGCGCTAGTTTACCATTCGAAGTATTACTTATTGCGATTGGTAATGGGTTTACAGTCACATATGTGACACCCCTTCCAGCAGTGATTATGATACCATCCTGCAATGCATAAGTCTCCTGTATCGAGAATTGTGTGTTTCCTGTAGCTTCAATTGAACCTATAATTTTAAAGGTTCTGTCAATAGTTATGTTGTTTATCACGAATGATGTTGTAACAT
>JAKBGP010000138.1 GCA_021833045.1 Thermoplasmata archaeon | reverse complement strand
GAGAAGGGTGAATATGTCCTCATGGATTCTACAGCAATATTCTCCAGATCTGAGAATATCTCATTCCTTGAACTGGGACATAATTCAAAGGGCATGCATCTTCCACAGATCAATGTCATGATGCTCTTTTCAGCAACAAGGACAATGCCCACCTTCGTAAGAATTCTTCCAGGATCAATAGGTGATGTTACTACAATGTCAGAGACCATTGACATGGCAGGTGTTGAAAAGTGCGTCATTGTTGCTGACAAGGGATTCTTCTCCTCAGATAACATAAACGCATTGAAGAAGAATCATCTCAGCTACATCATACCCCTGAGAAGGAATTCATCACTCATACCGGAACCTGAACATTTCATGAACGTGTTTCTGTACGATGGTAAGCCTGTGAAATACTGGCAACGAGAAGATGATGTTTACATCTTTGAGGATCCCGTTCTCAAGAGCGAGGAAGAGAAGGATTATCTTATCAGGATTGAGGAGAATAAGAGAAGCAAACAACAGTATGATGAAAATGAGATCAATTTCGGAAAGCTCTATCTTCTTTCAGATCTGAATGAGGAACCTGAGAGAATATATCGCATGTACAAGCAGCGTGAATATGTGGAATACGCATTCAATATGTACAAGAACGATCTTGAGGCCGACAGGTCATACCTGAGGGATGATCACATGATGTTCACCTACATGTTCCTGAACCTTCTTTCACTGTATCTTCACTTCCAGATTCTCAACATGATAGATGGAAAATACAGTGTGAGGGATATTCTCCTCATACTGTCAAGAATAAAGATGTACAGAATGGAAAAAGGGGAGATCATGAGCGAAATAACGAAAAAAGCGAAAGACCTTGTATCAGATCTGAAAATTGATCTGGACATATTACGTAAAAAAGCTTGAGTCAAGGATTAACACAGAAAATCATAATCATAAACCACCATGACGTCTGAATCTTTATCTACGGCCTTTACCCTATTAATAATGTTTTTTGAGTTGACCATGTTTTCGGCGTAACAAATGAATATTCCATTAATTGTATCTCCAATTTTTAAAATAGTGGAATTGGAAAGTAATGGTTCAATCTCATCTGTTTTTTTAGAGAATATCGCGAATATGACCAGATTATTCTTTGAAAGGTCAAGAATAGGAAGCACCTTGATTAACTTGTTTCGAGTAAGATAATTGTATCTTTTTTTTACCCTCATAGTTGGAAGATTCAGTGCCTTTGCAATATCGGATAATTTTGACTTGGGCATCCTCCTCAATTGATCCACAATAAGGCGATCAATGGAATTAGAGTTAACGTTGTAATTTATGTTGTTTGGATTATGGGTCATAACTGGTTCTCCCAGTACTTTGGACATTTTTTCAATTTTAGAACTTATCTCTTCATCCGTTTTGCCAGTCACGCCATACAGAGTAATTTTTTCAAGGCATTTGATTTTAATAAAATAATCAGGTTCTATTTCATAATCTGACTGAAAAGCTGCAAATGCCGTCAATTCTCCATATAGAACAGGATCTGCATGAACAATAAAATTTTTTATGACGCCTTCATCTGTTAGTTTTGTTATTCTATAATTCAGAGTTTGGGCGGAAATTCCGATATTTCTAGCAATCAACCTCTGTGTCATCCTTCCATCCAGAAGTAAGTTATATAAGATCATTCGATCTATTTCATCCATTACAATTTAAGTGCAATCAGTTATTAAACTTTATAGATTTTATTTTACAATAAATATTAAGTTAATTCATGTAATTTGAATCCTAATGCACCTATCAAAAACAACATTTACAAAATAGGTTATCATTAAAATGATAATAATGTCTATCAGCTTTACAGAATATTCAAAAAACAGAATCAGGACAGAAACCAGTGATAAAAATGTAGTTCAAGAAATGAATCATGCACATTTTGATTTCATGAGATCAATGGAGGAAATAGGTTTAAAGGATTGTACTTATGGCAAACTTCTTAACTGGTCTCTTGGCATTGCTGGAGAAAGTGGAGAATTAGTCGACGTCCTGAAGAAAATATTGTTTCATGGCCATCCAGTTAACAGAGATTCACTAATAGAAGAATTAGGAGATATCCTCTGGTATATTGATGCAATAGCATCTTCAATAGGTTCTTCACTGGAAGAAATAGCCGAATTCAATGTTGAAAAATTGAAGAAGCGCTACCCCGAAGGTTTTTCATCTGAAAAAAGCATTAACCGTGACAAAAACACGGAATGAGTATTTATTTTTGAATTTTCTTAATAGATTCGAAGCAATTATTTTTCTTTGAAAAGAATCATTACTTGGTTATAGTTTAAAAATGTTCAGGTACGTTACCTAAAAGATAATTAATGTTAAAAACATAATCCGTAGTTGAAATCTACTATAGATAATATAAAGAATCGTTTTATGCAGGACACTCCAGATCTGACTGTTTCTGGCAAATATGAGAATTCAGATAATAATTTTTCGGAAATACCCTATAGTATGATATCCCACATGGGAAAAGTAAGGAATAATAATGAGGATTCCTGTGCTGCAACTAAGTTTCATTTTTTCTTTGAAGGGAAGGAACACACCTTTCTTGTTTTTGGGGTAGCAGATGGCATGGGTGGTTTGGAATCCGGTGAAAAGGCAAGTTATACTGCCATTAATGAGGTGATATCTTACATAGGGAACAACCTTGCACTTTCTGCGACAACAAAAAATAAAGAAACTTTACTGGAATTTGCATTAAAAAAAGCAAATGATAAGATCATGGAAATTAATGATGGGCTGGATGCAGAGAAAGTAATGGGAACAACCATGATTATAGCTATGGTTCAAGGTTCAATCTTATATTTTGCACATGCAGGTGATTCAACTATATTCTCCTATTCAGACAAAAAATTAACCCAAGTAAATCACACACACAGACTAAAAAACAGCAATGCACTATTTTCATGCCTCGGGTTGGGCAAGGATCTTAAGATTGAAACTGGAAGGTTTGACATGTCAAAGAATAATGCATTCCTAATGTGTTCAGACGGGCTTACAGATATGGTAAACAATATCCAGATAAAGAAAATACTTTCTCTAAATTATGATAAACCAAAGAAAATTGTTGATGAATTATTAGCTGAGGCACTAAAAAATGGTGGAATTGACAATATATCTATTATTTATGGGTATCATTCATAATATTATCAAGTTCACTTAACTCTTCATCAGTAAGTTTAAAAGAATCGTATTTGCTATTTTCAACTACATGTTCTGGGTTCGATGCTCGGGGTATTGGAAAAATATTGTCCCCTTTTGAGAGTAGCCAGTTCAGTGCTACATGAACAGGCTTTGAACCCTTGTGGTTCTCAACGATCCTGCTGATAGTTGATTCCTTATCTACACCTTTTACCAATTTTCCATGTGCAAGTGGATAGTAGGCAAGCAAAGCCATTTTATTCTTTTTGCAATATTCCAATATTCCATTATTTTCCAATTGCCTATCATAAAGGTTATAACACATCTGCGTGGAGGCTATTTCATATCTCTTCATCTGGGAAACAGCATCCATTGTTCTGGCAAGGTCAAAATTGCTAATCCCAATATAACGTATTTTACCTTCATCCAGCAATTTTTCCATTTCCATAAGAGTTTCCTTCACTGGAATAAAATGCGAAGGAAAATGTATCTGATAAAGATCTATGTAATCAGTTCCAAGATTTTTCAAACTTCTAATGCATGCTTTTCTTATCTTATAGCTGCTGAGATGGTTGCTAAATGCTTTCGTTGCTATAAAAACACTATCCCTGTCTCTATCTTTAATGGCTTCTTTGACTACCTCTTCTGTTCCGTATAACTCTGCAGTATCAATCAGTGTAATTCCATGATCCAATCCAGATTTCAATGCTTCGACGTTTGTCCTGTTTATTCCCTTCAGGTGTAGTTTTCTTGAAATGATAAAAGCTGGATCATAATAGGTTCCCATACCAATGGAAGAAATCTTGATTCCTGTTTTGCCAAATTCCCTGTATTCCATAATAAGGAAAAGAGTTCAACAAATTAAATATTCTGTTTTTACTTATTTAAATGTAGCAACTCCGGCAAAACAACATATAAGGGCTCCAAACGTGAGAACATATCCCAGACTCATTGTATAGGGAGTATTAGATGCATTTGCAAAGTAGCTAACTAACCCTTCATAAAATAAAATCATTGTGCCAATGGCCCCAAGACCACCAATAAAAAGAGAAGCTCTGCCACCATTTTTATATCCAAAAATGATCAGCAAAGTTGAGGATGCTGTAGTGAACAAGGTCAATAATGAGGTAGAAAATGCACCTACCATGTAATTTACAGTATCAGATGAGAAATTTGAGTTTGATGACCACCAGTAGGAAGTGCTTGTTGAATTTCCAAAATTAACAATTGTTCCCCAGTAATAAAATGACACGGTTTTTGAAAAGAATCCAAAACTTGAACTATAATGGGCGTCCCTGACGATAATAGATAAGAGTGTAAAAAGAAATGCAATAGAGGAAAGTGCAATTGCAAGATTCTTTGAATCTGCTCGTTTTGACATATAATGGGAATATTCTTCTTATATAAATATTTTAAATTTCATGTTTAAAATAACTGTCGGGCAGATATAGACTTATCAACGAAATTCCATATCAAATTCATGTTTAACTGGATATTTCTTCAAATCCTGGAAAAACCCAAGTCTGTTTGACCATGGATCATTAAAATTGCACCATCTAACTGTTCCTGGAATTTCCTCAATCTTTGTCGCATCAGCCTTAAGTTCCCTTATAATTCTGGCTCTTTCAGAATCAATATCAGATACCCCAAAACGCATCCTCCCAGACTGCGTTTGGGAATTTCCGACCTTTTTTTCAGAAATTTGGAGCCATAAGTCCGGTATAATCTCCCATTCAAGATAATCTTCAAATGGGGTAGCATCAGGATCTCTTCCTATGATATTTGTGTACCATACCAATGCATCGTTAATATCCCCAACAAATATCTGAATAGTATATCCATTTACCATATGATCATATTTTAAGGCTGATATATTAAATTTTAGAGTTTATTTAGAATTATACTATCGATTTCCTGTTTGATCTGCTGAGCAAGTTCTTCCAGTCTTTTCCTTGATTTTCCATAGCCGTATATCTCAATAGTAACTTTCCTGTTCTGAGTTTCCCTTGATTCTGGATGTGTCTTAATAAGCATTTCATAATTGTATTTCTTAATCAGTTCCTTCACATATGATGCAATTTTGCTCTCCAATAAACCCTTTACATCATATTCCAATGAATAATACTCCATTCCAGAAGGCCCCAAAATTCTGGAAATTTCTGGAAGCATAGCCCTCATTTCAGACGGAACTCCTGGAATTGAAAAAATTACCTTCCCATTATATTTAAGAATCATACCAGGAGCTGTTCCAATAGTATTGTACAATATTTCCGCCCCAACCGGCATTATTGCCATTTTAAGTCTTTCCGGAGTAAATTCCATCCCTCTTTCAGTTAATTTTTTTAAGATTTCTGAATAGGCATATTCATTTAAGACAAGTTCCAGTTTCAGATTCAGGGCAATAGATTCAACCGTAATGTCATCAACTGTGGGGCCCAAGCCACCGGTTGTAATAATTATATCACATTTATGGAAAAGAAATTCAAGCGAATCTCCTATATCTTCCTTGATATCTCTACATGCAAGTATGTATGAAATTTCATAACCTAAATTGGTCAGGAAATTGGAAATATCTGAAGCATTCGTATTAATTGTCCTGCCCTTGACAATTTCATTTCCTATGGATATTATTCCTATTTTAATACAGATCACATCCTTTCAGGGCAAAACCACGTTCAAATATCCCACAATAAACATGATCACTGCTGTCAAAATAATAAATAATACTACCATTAACATTTCCCAGTTCCTGCTTCTCATATACGAATATTCTTTTTATGATAATATATCTATTGAAACATTTAACAGAAACCTTAAGGAATTACAATTTATGGCAAAAAATCTAATGAACTTGCGATTGGAATGAAATTTGAATATCTTATGAATCACAACGCCAACAGCATTCCGTAAATAACTATTCCTGGAAACTATATGAAAGTTGTTCATAAAAAATCCTCGCGAAGTGATTGA
>JAKBGP010000137.1 GCA_021833045.1 Thermoplasmata archaeon | reverse complement strand
TTGCATCAAGATTTCCGGTTAGTTTCTTTGGCGATAAAACCTTCTCGCCAGGTGTATCTGCAAATATAATTACAAGAAATGATCCTTGGTTTCTGGAATCATTGTTATCTGTAATAGATATGGTGGACGAAATTATCATTGTAGATTCCTCCACCGATTTCTATTCCAGTTACAACAGAAACATTGTAGCAAAATTGAAGAATAAAAAGATCAACTATTTTCAAGAGGAACTTAACATTAAAGAAGCAAGAGAAATGGCTAAATCTAAGTCAACCAAAGAAATTATATTTCATTGGGACGCTGACATGGTCACTACCGTGGAAGGGAAAGATTTCATCAAGGATTTATTAGGAAAATTAAAGAGTTATAATGGTAAATTTGTATTTTACTTTCCAATAGTAACTTTCTTCATGAATTTTTCAACCGTGATTTCAAATTACTACCATCTGGAAGGTTGGATTTATTCAAATTCAAATAAGGACTTCTATAAGCCCCGATTTGAAGAAAAAGATAAGGGGACTATGGTAGAAGGCTTCAGCCCACCACTCTACTTTAGAAAATTGAATCATAAGGGCCCTCTTGCGCTCCATCTGAGCCTTATGATGCCAGAGGAAAAACTTTTCCAAAAAAGATTGCAGAAACTCTGGATGAATCCAGAATTCAAAAGACAATACAGCAATTTTGAAGATATGAAAAATAAATTTTCACAAAGCATTGATCTTGGCCTTGAATATGAGAAAGAGATATACGACGACTCAAAATTTGGAAAGATCCCCCTTTGCCTGGAAAGGTTCAAAGGATTGGAGGTTGATGTAATTGTTGAGAAGAAATTAAATGAAATTAAACAGATGGAATTTCCTTTTATTTAAATGCAATTTAGCTCTTACGCAATAATATTAAAATCATCTGCAGGAACTGTTCATTTGGTTACATTCGCTGCAATACATATTATTATGCGATGATATCTTCTCTTTAGAAAAGTTGTTGCCGCATATGAAAAAAATAATCTTGATCAAATGGTTTCCAGGAAAGGCCATCACAGGAGGCGAAATGGTATATGACGCTGTGGAGAGGGCTTGTCTTAAAATTCCGGGAACGATAGTACTCCACCCATTTGATAAAAAAGAGAAGATTATTTTTCAAAAGAATTTTCCCTTTTCCTTTCTTTCCAGGAGATTATACATCTTTTTTTTGACCAGAAAATTTCGTAAAGAGGGAAAAGTCGTTTTTTCCGGCCTAAATTCCGGTACAATTAACTATGTCCAGCCCCCTGCGGAAAAGAAACTCAGTAACTGGGCATATACATTTAATCAACTTTATTACAATCTTGTTGAAGAGATTGTCAATCTTCAGAAGAAGCCACTTGAAATTGTGGTTTATAATTCAAATTATACCAAGGAGAAATTTAAGGTCAATGCCTTTAAAGAATTGATTTTGTACCCCCCCTTAACTGCCGATTATGGCTTTAATTACAGCGAGAAGGAAGATTTGATCCTATGTATATCCCGAATAGATCAAAACAAAAACTTAGACCTTTTGGGGGAGTTGTCAGATAAGATCAATCACGATGTAATACTTGCTGGGTTTTTACCCCACAAAGGAGAACAATACTTGGAACATCTTAGACTGAAGTATCCCAAATTGAAAATAATGACAAACGTCAGTGAGGGGGACAAAACGAATATGCTCAGGAAAGCTAAGGTTTTGGTTATGCCCTCAGAGGTGGAGCCCTTTGGGATCGTAAAATTGGAAGCCATGGTTGCAGGCGCCGTTCCTATTGTACACAATTCAGGTGGTGCACCGGAAGCCATACCATCCGACCTCACATTTAGTAACGCAGAAGAACTGTTGGAAAAGGTGAATGGTGCCTTAAGCACCTACAACCTCACATTTGCTGAAAAAATTAGAAATATGGCCTTGAAGCACGACATAGATTCATTTGAGGAAAAAATTAGGGATATATTCGTTAGCTTATCAGAATGAAAAATAAAAGAAAATTGCGCATTCTCTTGTATTTTAAGGGTGAATAACTATATGAGTCCTAAAATGACAGGATGTTTTCTTCAAATTTCTCAGTAACTGTCTTCCATGATGAAGTGGCGGCCGTCTCCATATGAGTAGTGTTTTTATTTTTTCGAATTTCGATTATCTGGGAAGTGGCCTTAATCAATGCCTTTGATAAATCCTTACTATTGTGGAAAACATAGGTTAAAAATCCCTTTTCGTAAAAGTTATCAAAAACTCCCATAAGGCTCATGTCAACCAAACAGTATAATCCTGATGACAACCCTTCGAGAACAACAAGTCCAAAGGTATCGCAAGTGCTTGGAAACAATAAGATATCTGCATTTTGGTACATTTCCAATAATGATTGTTCATCAACTACTCCTTTGAAAAGAACATTGCCAAATTTTCTTTCCATCTCTCTAGCTTCATTTTCCCTGGATCCTGCTCCAACAATTGTCAGTTGCATTTTCTGGTCCACCCCGAATTCATGCCAAGCAGACGGTAAAATGTCCATTCCTTTGCAATCCTCAAGCCTTGAAACATAAAGGAAATTTACAGTCTGGTGTGTTTCGGATTCCGCGGGCGTAAAAAAATCAGTATCCACACCATTTGGTAGAGTGAAATATTTTGTGCTAGTATTTTCTGAGAAGAAATTCCCATTCTTGGGAAAAGAATGATAAATTGGAATTCTCCAAATTGCCATCCTGAGTTTATTATATTTTCGTACCAGAGGATTCATGTCTTGCGGGTTCCAGGAGTGTGTTGAACCAATTACTTTTATATCTTTGAATAAAAACCTGAGATTATTGTTAAACAAATATGCCAATTCCGTACCCTGGATACTCTCTGAAAAATTCTTAATCAGTTGCCTGCCCATAATTTTGAAGATTACAGGTTCTATTAATAATGAGTAGACGAGCCCTACGATTCCCCTCGGCAAAAACTTTAGAATAAATGCATCCGGCCTGTGTAAAGTTATGACGTGAATCCCACCAAGAGAATCACTAATCTCTTCTTCTGTCATCCTTTGATTCTTGAAAAAATCAGTTTGTATGATATATGGATCAAATTTATCTTTCGATATATTTTTGATGTATGAGAGGCACACCCTAGATAGACCCTCGCCAAATCTTAAATTAAATGGAAGAGTGAAAGCAATTTTGATTTTTTCAGATTCTGGCAAGTTTTTCCACCTGTTTTGATATACGAAGAGAAACGAATATAAAATTTCTATCAGTGAAAAAGTGTGGTTATGCTTCACTGTTTAACCAAAATTATTAATGCTGAGGTCACTACAGACTCATTGGTAAAAATATCTGTTATAGTTACTGCGCACGACAGAAAACAGTACCTTCTTGAAGCTTTGAATTCCATAATTTCCCAAGATGCTGGCAGAGAGAATTTTGAAATCTTATGCGTAAAAAATTTTGAGGATGAGAAAATAGACAGATACTGTGAAACTCATTCCATTAAGGTAATTTTAACAGCCGACGGCCCCCTTGGAGACAAAATGGGAAAGGGAATTGAAAAGGCAGAGGGGGAACTTATTTCTTTCCTTGATGATGATGACTTGTTTGACCAACAAAAAATCTCTAGAATCCTAGAAATTCAAAGTAGATTTCCAGATCTTAATTATTACCACAATTCAGTGGAAAAGATAGATGAGAATGGTATTCCCATATCCAATTCAATTTCAGAAACTGATCCCGTTTTTTCCACCGTTAAGGTTTCCGGAAACAGTTGTAACCAGATAGGGGGAATAATACGTAGCCGCGGGGACTGGTACTCTAGTACAATAGTTGTCTCCAGGAATGTTGCCGATAAAGCTGTTCCATTTTTGCTTACCCAATCGGCCAGCTTTGACAAGGTATTGTTTTTAACAGCCCTTTCATTGAAGGGAACTATTGTATTAGATAACCTGAAACTAACGAAGTACAGGTTTCACGAAAGCTTAACTACAATCAGTTCAGATTTTCATACGTTTATTAATAAAAAGGCAGATTTTTTCCTGAAATCCGGGCAAACGTTTAATTTCATGATGAGGAGTCAAGCCTTTGCGGGAATAAAAGAGGGGCTACTATATTATAAGCTGAGAGACGATATAAATTATTACGTTATATCATCAAGCCCAAAGTTTGTTCCCAGTGTGAGGGAAATAATATTTTTTATAGGCTTCTCCGTAAAGCGCGGTATTGGCATAAACCTAATTTGGCCTTGTTTCTATTTCATCAGAAAATTCAGCTGGAGGATAGCAAGCAACACATATTACAAATACAATAAGAGACAACTAGGATTTGCTGATTGAACTGTTTTTACTGTATGCTAACTTTATTGCCTATTTAATAAGATATTATATCTTGCAGGGTCATGTCTCGTAATATGAATACTTTCATGTCTCTTTCGGAATATGTCTCTAATGGGTTAAAAGCCAGAGAAACCATAGATATCACACAAGTGGAGAATTTTGCTAAAAGACTGCACAGCTCATTGACCAGTGGGGGAAAACTCATTACATTTGGAAATGGTGGTTCTGCCGCTGACGCTCAACATTTTGTTGGAGAGTTGGATGGCCACTTTACTGCAGAAAGAAATGCCCTTCCTGCTATCGCCTTAACCACCAACACATCATCATTAACAGCAATTGGCAATGATTACACTTATGAGGATATTTTTTCAAGACCAGTTTCAGCATTGTCAACTGAAAAGGATGTTGTTTTAGGAATCAGCACTTCCGGAAACTCATCCAATGTCATCAAGGCCATACAAGCTGGGAAAGAGAATGGTGCATATACTGTTGCACTCACGGGAAAGACTGGTGGTAAATTACGGGGTATAGTTGACGAATTATTTGCAGTAAACTCCGATTTCACGCCAATAATCCAGGAAGTGCACATATCCATAATTCACATGGTTTGTCTCGAGTTAGACAGAATAATGACCTCCCCTCCAAAATAGGTCTTACTTGGATTTTTGAAACGATTACTTAAATCAGTTAAATCCAAAATAATCACTTATAAATCCTAATTTTTTGATTACATTATTGCAATAATTCGGGTGAAGTTTTTGGGCAGTATTGATTCCTGAACCGTATAGCAAATTATGGAAGTAATTTGGTATATTGGGGTAACATCGTTTCCACTAAAAATTATGCCATGAATAATTCGTCACTCAGTCCAATCAATCACATAGGTGCCTTCCCTATTTACCCATACATGGATTCGCTTGGTAGTTTTTCACCCTTATTATAGGCCTTTTTGAATTGACTGACGAGTTCCTGCAACTGTTTGTGGAAATCCTTCACGCTTTCCTCAAGAATTGCAGTGTCGATCCTGAGGCCATATGCATCATTGACATTTTCAATTAGAGCCAACACAGACCCCGGATCTGCAATCTTCATGGATGCAGGGGTGATAAAAGTGGAAGCGGAAAGTTTGTACATCAGAGCCTCATTGAGCAACGCGCCCCCCATTCCTGTGATCAAAGCAGAGTGTGCCGCCTCGATCCCTTTCTTAGTGAACTGTTTTAACTTGTCCTCATTGGCTATGCAGTAAACCTTGTGTTCTTTCACAATCTCCGCAACTGCCGATCCTTCAAGGATTATCAAGTCTCTTGGATTCTTGCCCATGAACCACTTCATTAACACAGACGATATCTCATAAAGGCCCTCATCATCTATTGGGACTTCACATATGGAAACTATGAGAGTGCCATCCTTGTTGGAATATATCCTAAATGGC
The DNA here is from genome assembly GCA_021833045.1 of Thermoplasmata archaeon. The sequence continues at coordinate 410 of JAKBGP010000137.1, read as the reverse complement.
GTTCTGAGTTTCTTCCCTATGAAAACAGAGACTGGTGGAATGTGGGGAGACTTGACATGCGCAAACTGATGCATCTCTAACCTTTCAATTATGTAGCTGGCAGAGATGAACCCTGTGAGAGTAGAACCGACGAATCCCCCAATGATCACTGGATTCTTAAAGTCAACCTTTTCCAGCTCTACAACCTTAGTTTCAAAAATATCTGTCATTTAAAATCCCAAAGGATCTAATCAAGAATACATTATAACTTTTATTCCTAGTATCATTTATAATAAAATATCAAACGACAGGGGTAAAGAACTAATCCTTCTCTCTTCCTTTTCTTACGGCCATAATTTCAGAATTCAAGCCGATAAATAGGCACGGTATGATGCTACAAAATTAAAATTATTATTTTCATAAAAAGCAAT
>JAKBGP010000136.1 GCA_021833045.1 Thermoplasmata archaeon | reverse complement strand
AGATGCAGCTGCCAGATAATAATCATCAGTAGTATTTTTGAAAAGTACCATAGAGAATTTTTCAATGGATACCTTGTTGGTGTCACCGTCTTCAATATCATCTTCTCCAACTGCATTTCCATCTTCTGGACTGTATAAAACAGGATGGCTTCCCTGTTTTAGCAAATTCAGGTGTCCAAGTTTTCTGAATTGCCACTGAACAAATTTGCTATAAGCCGGATCTATTGATCTGAATGATCTTCGCCAATCAATGGAATAACCTAATGCCATGAAATCTTTTGTAATTTTTGAGGCAAAGTAGTTAGCTACATTCAGCGGGTCCTTGAAGCTTTCTATAATCTCATTAATACTCTCGTTATTTTCATATTCTGATATATACTTTCTATATAGGGAAATTGTCTTCTCTTCTCCACGTTTAATCTTTTCTGAAATTGAACCTATTGGAGTACCACTTTCGTGAAAACCCATTGGAAAAAGAACATTATACCCCATTAGCCTCTTGTATCTGCCCATAATATCTGCTAACGTGTACGTTCTCCCGTGACCTACGTGAAGAGGCCCACTTGTGTATGGCCACGGTACAGTTATGAGGTACTTCTTTCTATGATCAGGCTCAGAATTAAATATCCCACTTTCCTTCCACTTGTCCTGCCATTCCTTCTCTTCACTCATTTGGATCATTCAACTATCAATACTGCTGCACCTATGGTGGTTGTCCATTCATCCTCCTTCAAAACCACTGCGGTTGAGCATATGTTCTTAGTTTGTAGAATTCTATCTTTCAATCTGTACTCTTCATTCTTGCCATCCCACACCAGCTGATCCTGTTCACCAGTGGTGCTTGCAAGCATTTCAGCTGCTAACTTCTCGGCAAAAAAGCCAGCTTTTTTTTCCGTTTCCCCAAAACTGTGGTGTTCGCTCAGATACCCCCATCTGCTCCTATCTGTAGGAATTGCATATCCGATTGCAGAAGAAAGCATTCTGTTCATTTCATTTGAAGCGTTCCTTGCAAGTACAGTAAAGAGGATTTGTCCAGGATTCAGATAATTCAATCCTTCCTCCCTGCTTACTATCTGAGCACCAGGGGGGAATATGGAACTCACTGCGACGATGTTAAACTGGGCTATTCCTGCATCTCTGAGTGCCTCCTCAAAGGATCTTAACATGGTATCTCCTCTTCCGACACCTCTGGTGAAAAAAAGCTTACTCGGTACTAAATTGGTCATACTAAGGTAAATACTTTCACAAAATAAAACTTTAGTTAGTATAAGCTCAGTTCTGGTTCCTAAACATCCACTTTCTTTTTTTACAGGTCAAGTGTTATATCAAAGAATTGGTCAGAGGTCTTACCACTGTTTGTTGTTGCTGCTTTTGGAATAGCGTTATAATTTCTAACGTTTAGGCACTTACCATAGATGATCTCCAGATTGTTAGCGTCCCCATTAAAACTTATCTTTTTCATCTCAACTGGAAATATGTCCTTTTCTTCCATTAAAAAAATCATTTCATTAAAAAGATCGATAGCTAAAAATTTGTAGCTTAACTTACAATCGATTGCAATATTAATAGTTTCAAGTTCTCCCCATTCCAAATCTTCCGATCTGCCTAAAACCGTTTCCTGAAAACTCTTTATAATTGACGTTACTATTTCATCAATACTGCTGTAAAAAAATCTTATAGTTGTATCGGCTTCGTGATCAATAATTTTAAACATTATAAAAAATAGGATTAATCTTCTGGTTTGTCAGAAGATATCACTGGTATGGCTTCGTTGAGATTGAGTCCAATCTCATCCTGTGAAAGTTTCCTGCCTATGCTCTTCTCGTAGAAGTTTAGTATAGACTTCTTTTCTTCCAGTGTGTACTCCCTGAAGTACTTTTCCTTCTTCAGGTTCTTTCCCGTTCTCTCTTCATATGTTTTAGCAGGAATTGAATACTTTCTCTGCGTTGCATCTCTGTAGAGCTCAGGTATAACATTGAAAGCACAGAATGGAACAACCCTTCCATCAGGCATTGCATAATGGATATCGCATCTTTCAACTCTGTCCACATCATATGTGTATGGGTCCATGAAGTGCATGAATCCTATGAACATACTCTTGTAGTGGAAAGCCTTTAATCCGTGGTAATCTCCCTCAGTAAATGCGTTATATACCATGTCCTTTATACTGAAATCCTTCGGTGCCTTTTCATAGTCCACGAATTTCTTGAGACTGGCTAACAGTTTTGCTGCTGAAGTTACTTTCCTAACAGTCTTGAATGATGAATCCTTTATATCATCCGCAAGTTCACCAATGTACTCGAACATTCCTCTTACATCTATGAATCTGGTTATTGGAGTAATCTTGTCTCCTTCCTTGAAGAGATAAGTTCCCATTCCACAGGCAAAATGTATTGAAAGTTTGTACATATCCTTTCCTTTTAGCTGCTCAACAAAGTTTGAAACCTTTGTAGTAGAAGGAACTGTGAAGAAGTCTTCTCTTCCGATCATACCATCAGTCTGTTGCTCAATCTTCTTTATGCATCCTGGTATGGTGACTCTCTGTTTTTCTCTCATTCTGTCTGGCATTCTTCCTACCAAACTTACTGGCTGGAAGTTTACTGCCCTAACCGAATCGATGTTAGAAAGACCAAATCTGATTGTATCACCAAGGTACATATCATTTATTCCGCCTATAACTGTTGGAACCAGAACCACTCCCATTGGAGCATTCTTGTAATTCTGTAATGCGGCCGGAATTTCCCAGAAATTCTTTGGGTTTGATCTTGGGGTCGGTCCATCAAAACTCGTATAAACTACGTTGGAACCAGCTTCTCTTATCTTCTTCGGGAAATCTGGGTCAAAGGCTGCTCTTACACTGTTCGTGTTCAACTGTATGTGTTCATATCCCTCTTCTCTGGCTATTTTGATCACATCAAGTATGTCGTCTCTGATTGTTGGTTCTCCACCTGTTATTTGAACTGCATTAGCTCCTACTGGTTTTTCATTTCTCATCCTTCTTAGCATCATTCGGACCTGATCCTGTGATGGCTCGTAAATTGGCTCATTCTCTTTTGCATAGAAGAAACAGTACCAGCAGGAAAGGTCACACCTGTTTGTAACTACTACATTTCCGAGTCCAGTATGTGACTTATGTTTTACGCAAAGTCCGCAGTGTGTAGGACAAACTATTTTTGACTCAAGGTATGCAACATGTGGGTTTAATATCTTAACTCCGGGGTCCTGCCATTTTTTGGCTTCCTGGTACATATCGTAATCTTCCCAGTATTTCTCCTTTGTTATTCCATGCTCAGCGCATTCCTTTATTAACTTTACTTCTCCAGCATTTTCATAAACTATGGCTGGAATTCTCATCTGGTCAAATTTCTCATCATCAACACATATTGGGCACAAGCTTTCTGTAACCCTTATTAGCATCATGTCATCTGAGATAAGGTTCCTCATGGCACCTATAAACTCATCGACGGTCTTGAACGGTGCATTCTTGCTTATCTCAAAGTCACTGGCAAATCTGACTTCGGGATATTTATTCCTTTCTTCCATTGCAATCAATTTTTTTTCACCTTATTTCTATTGTAGACATTCCAATATTAAAAGAGTTTTGTAGTTTTGGGAACTACTTTATCGGAATATGGTTCAGCTCATATGTCTATTTTTTATTAACAATGGGTTTAATTGGGTCAAATCTTTTTATTTATTCTGTACAATATAAAGATATTTTTGGATAAAATGTCCTAGGATAAAATCATCTCTTATCTCCATTACATAATGAAATTTAAAGAGCTTTTTGCTTATTGATATTACTGTAAGTCGTTCTGGTTATTTCACTCTTAGAACTACAAAAAAAGGGATTTAACAACTGTTAAAAGTTGAGTTCTTTTAATATTTTAATTGAATAAAATGGTATGATAAAGCTTTTTTAGGTAAGGTTGTTAACGTTTATTCTCAATGTGTGTAGAGATTTTTAGGACAAATATTTATAAACTGAATAAACTTAATGAAACATATTTAATGGCGGTTCATTATGGCAGTTCCTTATAGAATAACAATTAGATTATCAGAAGATGATATGGATAGAATGGAAAGACTTTTAGACAGATATAATTATGAAAGCATATCCGAGATCATCAGGATTGCACTAAGAGAATTTCTCGAAAAAAATGACGATGAAGGAATTAATAAAAAAGTTGAAGTTCAGTTGACAAGGAAAATGGTAGATGACCTAAACTCATTATTGCAGAGAGGAGAAGCTGTGTCCATTGATGATCTAATTAGAAGCGTGTTGAAAGAATATACCAGAAATAAAATTAGTAACGAGAGCGAAAGTTTGGAACGGGATAAAAAGGACTGATATATATGGTAGTAATAAGATCAAACCGGGAAACATTAGAAGAATATTTCGGCTTAGATTGGAAGGAAAACATTTACGAATTTTCAAGAATAATTGGATTCAGTTTCGAACCTCAGGTTGAAGATGATATAAAAATAGAGTTGAATCCAGATAGACCAGACCTTTACTCCATTGGATCTCTTTTCAACTGTTTTCAAATATACAAAACTGGAAAAATGAGGAATGGAAAAATATTTTTAAAAAAAGAAAATATTTCAGTTCATGCAGCCAGAACAAGACCATACTTTGTTGTCTTTATGACCGATGATCTTGAGGATGACAACAGTCATAATATTATAAATCAAGATTTTTTGGAGTACTCCGATCGTGTTTCAGAGTCGGTTGGGAAAAGTAGAAGTAAATTTGCCATTGGAGCTCATGATTTATCTGCTATTAGAGGAAAAATTGTTTATGGTCCAGTTGACGCTAATGAAGTAATAACAACTTATGATGGAATGAAAGGTAAGATTTCTGAACTATTAACAGAGCATGAAAAAGGGATAAAATATCAATTATTACAGAACAATAAAGAAGTTGTAGGAGTTTCTGATGAATCAGGTATTATATCAGTTCCACCGTTTTTCAATTCATACAGAACCAGAGTAACTTCCAGGACAGAGAGAATGCTTGTGGACATAACGGCAACATCACAACAGGGACTGGACCTTGGATTTAGACTAATGGCTGGGTATTTCTTAAGTAAAGGAATAAATATCTCCTTACCAGAAAGATATTCAAGCTACCAGAATAATCTAAGTTTAAAGAAAATCAAAATCTCATCTGAGATCATTAAAAATATAGTAGGAATAAAAGTTAATGAGGATACCATGTTAAGAACATTAGCAAAAATGGGAATTAAATACAATGAGAGATATTGCTCCATTCCCATAGGCAGAGTAGACATAATGGGAGAGGTTGATATAATAGAAGACTTTATAAAAGGTTACGGAATTGAAAACATTCACGAGGGAGTATTAGAGAATAACTTTATTGGAAAAGAAAATAAAATCAACCACGCCTCAAATGTTCTAAGAGAGTTAATGGTAGGACTGGGATTTCAAGAGGTAAAGAATTTTGTCCTTTCAGATTCAATTGATTTGGATCAGTTCTTCCAAATAAACAATCCCAAAAGTTCCGACTTCAGTCGAATAAGACAGGATTTACTCTCAAGTCTTATAAGGGCAGTTGAAAGAAACCGGGCTCAACCATTTCCGCAGACACTGTTTGAGGTAGGTGATTGCATCAGGGACAACGGAACACAGGAAACCTCCTTAGGTTGCATAATGAGTGGAAAATCAGTATCTTACGACACAATTAAAGGTGTACTGGATGCTCTGCTGCGGGCCCTGAATGTTAGGTTATCTGAAATCAGACCAACCAAAAATGATCATTTTATCAATGGACGGTCAGGGAATATTATCTTTTCTGAAAATAATTCTTTATCAAATTTTCTAGGGGAAGTACATCCCATCTTACTTGAAAAATTTAATATCCCGTTTCCAACTGCCTATCTCGAGTTAAGCCTTGGCTCAATATTAACAAATTCAAATTGAAAGGCTGAAATTCTCAAATATCTAGGGAAATCAATGGGTGGAATATTCTTAAACATTTTAATAGTTCAATTGTATTAGCGTCTTCGGTAGTCAAGAAATGGAACTCCAGGAAATTGAATCTATAAAAAAATTTAAAGGCTGGTTCAGCCGTAATTGGGAGTTCGCAGGAGTCCTGTTGCTGTTTTCACTCTATATGTTCCTGTCTAATTATTATAT
>JAKBGP010000135.1 GCA_021833045.1 Thermoplasmata archaeon | reverse complement strand
GAAGAATGATACTTTCTCACATAGAACTTATCGATGAGATAATGCCATTCTCCTAAACACTAAATTTTTATTCTATTTGGGACCGTGGGGTAGATTGGTATCCTACCAGCTTGGGGTGTTGGTGACTTGAGTTCAAATCTCAGCGGTCCCATACTAAATAAGGTTAAATCCTATTTTTATACCGTGATTAAAGACGGTTAGTATATACTTAGGGATGGGATTTTATAATATATTTTTGTATGAATTTTAATTATTCAGTCGTCCAAGAATTTTGAACTTGAGTTTCGCAAACACAACACTAAAATTCACCAATTGATGCTTTTTATTTCCTTTACCTGAAAGATCATGTCCTTCAAAAAAATGCTAATTTCAAAAATATTGAAGAATACGTACGGCAAAAATAAGGTGCTTTTTCTGCATTTCTGGTAAATATTGATATGGTTTGTAAAACTCTGATGCCTTATCATGAAAATGACCATGAATAAAATCATTCACGGAATGGCTTAATTAAACTCAAAATCAATGAATATGTTCATTGTTTGCAATTAAGAAATTGCCTTGAATGAAAGTATTTCAATGCATTTTAACACCATTGCTAAATTTGAACTCTTCAAAATGATGACCGGTAAACAACTGTGTTTTATAAGGTTCTGATGTGTCCTATGAGATAGCTAAAAATTGAAAGATTAAAATCGTATTCGCCTGATCATATGTGCTTTATCCGTGTGATCAGGGTTCCTTTTATTCTCGTTTATTCCGCACTGATCAGGTATTTCATATAGGCTGCATTCTCATAATAACCGTGTTAACCGTGTGCCATGGCTTTCCCCTGAAACATATCAAACTCTTCATGAGTGATGTGAAAAGATACAACCAGATATGTTTCATTGTACAGAGTTCAGGATACCATGGGCAAGTGTTCACATTATAGCTATAAATTCAACCCTTACGATTGAATCACTAGGTCTATTCAAAGCAATTTAATGAACTCTTCAACTGTCAGATCCACATCCCTGAGAATAGCTTTTAGGGTGCCCTTATCGAGTTCTGAATGATTAGGCACGGAGACCCTTTGACCATGTGAGTTCCTCAATATCATGTGGCTGCCAACCTGGTGGTCAAACTCATAACCGATTCTGGAAAGAACTTTGACTACTTTCTTCCCTGATATAACAGGAAGTTTAGGCATCCACTACCACAGCATTGATGTCTTCAGGTATGGGTTCATCATGTTTCTTTAGGGATCCGATATATGCTTCTATGGCCTCTATGGCATTCTTCAAGGCTTCCTCTTTTGTCTTACCTTGAGTATGGCAACCTTTCAATGCAGGCACATGGGCGATAATATAACCGTCCTCCCCCTCTTCAAGAATAACCGTGTATTTCAATGTATTAACACATCAATACGATACGTATAAGGGTTGTTATATTACTGTCTTTGAGTTATGATCATTTACCAAAAATCAAGTAAGGGGCCTACACGATTGGATTATCTCTAGACATGTAACAGTGCGAATAACTTGAAGAATAAGCAAATAACAGGTTAACAATTCACTGTTCAGTGTTCCATTGTGAATCAATGTATAATTTTTAGCTAATTAAGAGTTAAACACATAGAATTATCATGGAATAAGGTGGGGCAATTGAAAAATACGTAAAAATATGGCTTAAAAATCACTGCCCCATTATTCAATATTGATAGGAATCGGGTCTGACATTTTTAACAATGAAAGATGCAATAATATATTTATTAAATGTGGTGTAAATTACATGGAATAAACAAGCAGATTCCGTTTGTTACGCAATGGAAATATAATTTTTTCCTTGTTCATGAAAGCATTCTTTCATTGGATATTCTCTTCACTATCACCACTACGGTTATCACAAAAATAACCAGTAAGGTTATTGAAAAAATCCCCCCTGTCACTAATGGGTTTGAAAGATGCTCATACCTGGAGGAGAGAAGAAATGCCATGGGGGGTATCACACCAATAACTGACCCTATACCTCCGGGTGCATTTACACCCGGATATGTTTTTGACATGGCTGACCAGGTCAGCATTGCGAGTATGGAGATCAGGGAAGAGATATATGCAACAGGCACTGAAAAGACAGCAAACATTTTCAGAAGGAGAAATGAAATAGATGAGGCATAGAAGTGACTCAATACGAAAATAACTGCCACATTTACCCCTACGATCAGTGATACTACAGTAACTGTGACAATGGAAAATGACATGAAGATATCCGTTACGCTGACCTTTCTTGTAGCAATCAGGTATTCATATACACCGTTTGATCTGTCAGTTGAGAAAAAGTAGATTACACCAAAGCCTCCGACTGCAGCCATCAACGGCACCATTGCAGAAACTGTTGTGACAAAAACAGTACTTCCAGCAGAAGTTGTGATCAGAGTTCCAATGGATGTAATGAGAACCCAGAAAAGAATCAGTGGAAATATTGTTCCGACCAGTATGTAAAGCAACCCGTAAACGGAAGTGAAAGTGCGGTAAAGATTGAACACTACAAGATTCCTTGTCCCCCTGGTAATGAATTTAATTGCCATGATCACTGCCTCCTATTTTTACTAAAAAATTCTCAAGCCTTATCATTGAAAAATCTCCCAAGAGGATTGCTCAGATCTTTTACTTCATAAATCATTGCCCCGGAAGAAGCCAGTTTGCTTATAAGTGCTGCAGCATCTGAGGGAGACTTGAGATCAAAGACAAAATACTTTCCATCCATCGTGTAATCATCTGTTAATTTTTCAATCCCCTTTCCCCTGATTCCTATCCTGTAGCTGCCTGTACTCAATCCATTTATGTCTCCTGTATATACCACATTCCCACCATCAAGTGCAATTACATCCATTCCAATGTCTGTGGCTTCATACAGATTGTGTGAGGAATAAAACACCACAGAAGTCTTCGCGAGTTTTAAAATCATTTCCCGGATTTCAGATGAAAACTGTGGATCAAGATTAGCCGTAGGTTCATCGAGAATAATGACTTCCTTGGATCCAATAAGTGACTTTGCTAGTGATACCCTTTTTTTCTGGCCCTGGCTCAGTGATTGAACATTCCTGTCAAGAAGATCTATCAAGTTGAATTCGGATATTATGTTATTGATCATTTCCTGCGAAACTCCTTCTATATGCCCAAAAAAGTTCATTGCATCCTTTACAGTCATCCCCATAGGAATGGAGTTTTTATGGCTTAGATAAGCTATTCTAACTTCAGATTGATCCTCAGGTATTCCATCGAAAAGAATTGATCCTGAAAATGCCCTGAGCATTCCAGTCATAGCCCTGAATAGTGTTGTCTTTCCTGCTCCATTTTTTCCCAAGACCACATAGATTCCAGGATTGACCACCCCGAAACAAACATGATGCAGAACTTCTGTTTTTCCATAACCGGTTGAAAAATTGTCAATTTTTATTTCCATTCTTTATCACTTGAAGGAAAAAATGCTTGATCACTCGACTTTTTCTTCATCCGATACATGGTACCTGGAACGCTTTTTGCATGAAGGACATTTTACCGAGAACGAGTAGGGGCCATATCTGAATACAATGCCAAGGGAAGATATTCCGATCAGTTGATTATAATCGAAATCAAACTCATGTGTACAGTTGGGGCATTGAAGATGATACATTGTCATTGTTTTTTCACCTGCGAGATTCCAGAACTGTTCTTTTCACCACTTTCATTATGTTTAAATACGTACATTTTATACCTGTTATATGTAATATAGAACAAATATATAACCATTTCCAGAAAGTAACTTGGCACATACCTATTTAGTGAAGATTTAATGCTTCTGAAACTTGAAATATCCTGAAAAATCCAATAGGAAGCGAAAGAAAACTAAAATATATCTGTTCTATATCTGATATATCAATGAAGGGGGAGTGTGTCAAGTGAGCGGGGAAAGTATATCCGGTAAAGGGGATGCGAAGGGATTAAATCCGATGAAAAACAAAGACTTGAACTTAACCGACCACTTTGGAGAACAAAAAACATACTCCATAACCATAGATCTTTCCTCTTCAAAACCAATTTACATGCAAATCGTTGATTCTGTAGTTATGCAGATTGCAGTTAACCTTCTTCTTCCAGGAAGCAGGCTTCCTTCCTCCAGGCAACTATCATCCCAGCTTGGGGTTAACTATCACACTGTGAATCGGGCATATACATACCTAATTCAGGAAGGGTATGTTTATCTGGACAGAAGAAAGAAAGTGATTGTAAAGGAAATTCCTGAAGCGAAATTAAAAACTCTTGATGGAATGTGGAGGGAAAGGATCAGGACACTTCTAAATGAAGCTATTTCAAAGGGCTTTGAGCCGTCTGAAATAATTCTGGAAATTTCATCACTGCTGGGTGATATTTCCAGGAAAAGTGATGAATAAATGTTGTACCCTTCAATATTTTATCTTGGTATATTGATCCTTTCATTTATTTCAGTTTCTTATGCTGGAATCCCATTCTTTACGCCACCACTTATTCAGTTTGGAATCAGGCTTACTGAAAATATTGCCGGAGATGAAAGATTCCACAGGTTGAGGATTGAGTATGCACTCATATCAGTACCGGTTTCCATGTTTCTTATTGCTCTCTTTGTTGAATTTCAAAGATATCTTCTTTCATATTCCATTGTTCAATTTCCTGTTCTTGAAATTGCCATTCAGTTTGGAGTATATTATTATATCAGGACTAAGGTAAGAGCGGTAAAGGATTCCTTCCCGAAAATAGAGAGTTCAAACAGTAAAGTTACCGCAGTATTCCAGGGAGGTCTTGCAAGTGTAGGGATTTTCCTATACCTTATTCCATGGATTGAACTTGTAATTTTTATTGTTGCCGGAATCCTGTTATACCCAAGTATGCCTGACAAACTGGCAACGCATTTCGCTCTTGATGGAAAGCCTGACAGTTATCAGACAAAGTCGTTTTTTTCTGTATTCTCACTTATTGTGTTTATTGGAATTCCAGCAACATTGATCATTCAGTTCATTTCGTGGCATTCAAGATCAATACCCCCAACACACAATCCAACTTCTCCCATGAAGTCGGGAATGCAGATGAATGGTTTTAACAGTAAAATGGTAAAGACGATGTTTTTCCTGAATATTTTAATTCTCTTGACTCTGTTCCTGAATTCATTGGTAATCTGGGGGATTCTTTCCGCATCCCTGATACCTCTCTTCATTTTTCCACTGATAATTTTTCTCTTTGTCGTCATAATAATATTCTACATATCAGGACAGGGAGGATGGAAACTCTATCCCGGACTCCATGAACACAGTTCTGGTAATATTATGATTGATGATGATTCTAAATGGATAGCAGGAGTGATTTATCACAACAGGAATGATCCATTTTTCCTTGTTCCAAAAAGGTTTGGCATTGGATATACCTTAAATTTTTCCAATGTTTTTTCTTGGTTGTTTATCACTCTAATTATATTTATTCCATTATTGTTCATTCTTAAAAATAGTCTTTACTGAAATTTCATGCTTCATTCTTACTTTCCGTATCCACTCTTCAGCCTTGTGATATATATCAGAATGGAGTGAATGCAATGATCTAAGCTGCAACGTAAAGCATTGTCATTCCACAAAATCTGGAGGGTTATTAATTGAATTTCTTGAAACTATAGTCAAAGGTATTCAGTGATCTGGAGGTGTCTCATGAAACATTGCAAGTGACAGTATGTTTAGAAATAAACCAATATTTCCATAAGCATGCTTCACCTATAATTATTGATTATTTTTCGTTGCAAGAATTCGACAAAACAGTTTTTTATCCGCTTGACCATGGCTTATTGTGATTGATGCTGATTCGACAGTGAAAGAGAAAACAGCACTGGTGGAAAGAATTTGTGATTACATAAAACAGAATCCCACTGAGAAACTTACGCTGTCGTCTCTTGAAAAAAAATTTGGCTTGAATAAATTTTACCTGCAGAAAACCTTCAAGGGGATCATGGGGATCACTCCCCGGAAATATGTGGAGGAATGCAGAATTCAGGTTCTGAAACGCAACCTCAGGGAGGGAGTCCCAATTCCATCTGCGATTTACAAATCCGGATATAATTCACAGAGCTGGTTATATGAAAAAACATCCTCTAAGCTTGGAATGCCTGCATCGAGCTACAGAAAAGGCGGA
>JAKBGP010000134.1 GCA_021833045.1 Thermoplasmata archaeon | reverse complement strand
ATCTAAGGATATCCCCAGAAATTGAGGAAAGGATGCTGAACACAGCTGAAGACAGGACAACATAAGGCTACAGGAGAATATGGGCAATCCTCAGAAATTCAGGAACATCCGTCAACATAAAGGCAGTTAGGCGTATAATGAAGAAACACAGCCTGGCACTTCCATATGCAAAGCATAAGAACCGCACACGAAAGAGAGATATCACAAAGCCTGAGAATATCAATTGCCTCTGGGAAACTGATATCCATTATATTTCAACTACAAGGGACGGAATGGCATATCTCATGTCCATAAAGGACTGTTTTTCCAAGAGGTGGATATCCTACGAGATTTCCAGATCATGCATGGCAAAGGACTGCATCATGGCAGTTGAGAAGGCATATGCAGAAAGATTTCCATTATCCGGTACTGTTAAAACTCATACTGAGGACAGAGAACGGCCCACAGTATATCTCAGGTGAGTTCAGGTCATCCATGAAAATAATGAACATAGGACAGGAATATATACAGAAACATACGCCTGAGGAGAACGGTGATATTGAATCATTTCATAATTCACTGAAGACAGATTACATCTGGATCAGTGATATAGAAACATTTGATGACGCTGTAAAGCTGATGGAATACGCATTCAATGATTACAACAGAGTGAGGCCGCATTCATCCGTTGAATATCTTCCACCTGCAGAATTTGAAAGAATGTGGATTGAAAACACAGAATTCAGGAATGAATTCCTGGAGAAGAGGAAAAGAAAGAAGGAGAAGCAATTGAAAAACAGAGAAGAAAGAAAAAGGAGGTTGAAAGAAAATGTCTCATTTGAAGCAGAAAAAAGTGTCCAAAATTAAGGGGCTCAGATCAAGGGAGAATCGTACAGGATCAAGGACAGGAAAAGAAATTCGTTGCCAACCATGAAAAAAGAGGGAGAAAAATGAGAGGAAGTATATATAGGGGGGGTCAATTTAAGATTGGCGTTTACACTTCACATGGCTGAACTCTTACGATACAAGAGATAAAGAGAACAAAAACCTGAAAAAGATCATTAGCGGGTAAATCAGTGTATAAAATAAAAAGTTGGATAATTAAACCTATACATCCAACCTCATTTCAACCTCACCAGTTGTTCTAAATCTACTTCTTTGATAAAAATCTATATTTTTTGGTTTACATGTTAATACTATTTTATAACAATCATTTTTCTTTGCAATTTCTATCAATCTATTAATCATTGTTATTCCTATTCCAAATCCTCGCATATTTTCCCTAGTAATGACATTTTCAATATGAGCGTAAGGGCGACCCCCATGAGATAGATTATTTTGTATAAGCAGTGTGGAAGTACCCACAATATCTCCATGATATTCTGCAACTATTAGATGGTTGTTCTTATCCTGCAGTATTAATTCAAGTTGTTTCTTAATTTTTTCAGTTACTTTATTATTGTTTGAATGAGGATTAAATTCAGAAAAAAGTAATACAATGTCATCTATATCAATCATTTTTGCAGAACGTAATTCAAGTTCTAATTTATGAAAAGTGTTCTCAATTATTAAATCATTCAGTCTGTTTATACCATTCCAGAATTCAAGTTGTTTATACCGAAGAGGATGTCCATTTTTGTATAGCAAATTTACAGCATCAGTAAGGTATAATTCTCCATTACTTTGATTTGGTATTATCATACCATATACTTGAAAAAACTCTTTTGACATTACATAAATTCCACTGTTTGCAATACCTGGACCTGTAAATTTCTTTTCAACAACCATCTCAGCGTAACCTGCATTATCTAATTTTATGGAACCATATTCTTTTAACTGTTCAGTTTGAAACCCAAAGATTAATGGGTTATCTAATTTTAAAGTGTCATCAATATTGAAATTTGATATATCATCTCCCATCTGTACCAAGAATAAATCCTCAGTAACAAACTCCTTCGCTGAAAATAATGCATTTGCAGTACCTTTTGGTTCATCTTGATAGCAATAAGATATATTATAGTTCTTTAATGCTTCTCGAAATTGTGGTTCATCCTTTCGATTTATCACTATTCCTATTTCTATACCTGCGTGATCTAGTCTTTTAACAATTCTTTCAATTATAGGAGTACCACGGACTTTAAGTAAGGGTTTTGGAGTTGATAAAACATAGTGATCATTAGTTCCTTCCTTTATCCTTTTTCCACTTCCTGCAGCGAGAATGACAGCTTGTTTAATCATGTTGTATCACATCCTGCGTTTCTTTCATTGCAATTTTCATATATTTGTTCATGGAATCTTCGTCTTTTCCTTCCGCCATTATTCTAATATTATTAGACGTATTTGAAGTTCTTATAAGATAACCACCATCAGAATGTATAACTTTAATTCCATCTATTTCCAGAATTTGTTTATTCTTTTCTTTAATATTTTTTATTATTTTCTCCATAAAAACAAATTTTAAATTCTCTGGAACTTCAAAAGTAGCAGTCTCATAATAAAACTTTGGAATATTTTTCGAAAGGAACTCATTTAAAGGTTCTTCAAGTTTAGACATAAACTCAATGAGTTTTAGACTGGCAAATATTGCGTCGTCCCTGTAGTTTGTCTCTTTCATTGCTATATGGCCACTAAATTGTGCTGCAAAAAGTGATCTGTTTTGTAAAGCCATTGCAGAACAGAAGTTATGCCCTACTCTGCTTATTAAAGGGTTAAATCCCATTCTTTTAATATATTCTAATAAAGATGAAGGACACGTAATATCTAGAACTATTGAACCATTATTATAAGGCAGAGAAAAAATTTTTGAAAATATTGCTATTAACGCTATCCCATCTGGATATATTTTTCCATTTTGATCTACAAATGCAATTCTATCACCATCTGAATCGTACATTATTCCAATATCTGATCCTGATTCGACTACATGTTCACTTAACATTTTCATGGACTGATAGCTGGGTTCAACATCATGTATTGGGGTGTCAAGAATTTTATTGTTAATAAAATTAGAAGTTATACCAAATTTATCGAATAATTTTGGCAAAAATAATGATGGAACACTATTTGAAGTGTCTATTATAACTGTCAAATCCTTTCTAATTGGACCTATTTCCATTTTTATGGTATTATAATAATCATCTAATATTTTTGAATAGTTTTTATGGACTCCTTTTTCGAAATTCCCTATTTTTTCCTCTAAATAGTGTGTTCTGATTTGCTCAAGGCCGTTCCCTTCAGAAATTACCTGTCCATATTTATCACAAAATTTAAAACCATTCCATTCGGGTGGAAGATGAGATGCAGTAATCATAACTCCTGCTAAACTATTCATCTTTGCTATAGAATAATAAACAATAGGGGAAGGCACCATACCTAAATTTAGAACGTTGCAACCAGAATTCAACAGCCCAGAAATAAGAGAATTTGAGAGGGATTTACTACCTTTTCTCGTGTCTCTTCCCACATTCACCACTCCTTTATTTCCAATGTATGAACCAAATGCCTTTCCAATTTTATAAGCAACATCCTCTGTAATTTCATCACCATAAATTCCACGAATGTCGTAAGCCCTAAAAAATGATGGATATTTTCTTGACAATTTACTCACCTTACCGTCACCGATTTTGCAAGATTCCTTGGCATATCAGGATTAATTTTTTTAAAAATTGCAATCTCGTATGATAATAATTGCAAAGTCATGACAATTGGCATAAAGTTGAAATTTTCTAAATTCGGCACTCTTATGAATTTGTCAAAAAGGTCATTATTTTCAGGAGATATACCTATTATTTTAGCTCCTCTAGCTTTGAGTTCCTGTATATTCATAAGCGATTCATTCATAGTTTCTTTTTCAAGAAGTGCAATTACCCAAGAATTATTATCAATTAGTGAAAGTGAACCATGCTTTAATCCAGACAAATCAAATGCTTCTGCATGTATATAAGTGCACTCTTTCAGCTTAAGTGCTCCTTCCAAGGAATATATATAACATTTGTTTCTTCCGACCACGAATACATTATCCATTTTATGAATTATTTCTGCAGATGATTCAATAGCATTTAAAACAGAAGGCACAAAAAAATTATAAATCTCATTGTTTGCGATAATAAATTCTTTTTCCAAGGATGTGATTGAATTATTCATAAATGCTGATAAAAAATTCAAGATCAATAGGCTGCTTGTGAATGATTTTGTCGAGGGAACGGCTTTTTCTACCCCTGCTCTCATTTTCAGCAAAACATCCACCTTTCTTGCTATTGATGAAGAAGGAACATTTATAATTCCTATTTTTTTGGTTTTATTAAATTTGGTAAGACCAGAAATTAAATCCGCCGTTTCTCCACTTTGAGAAATCACTATAAAAACACTTTTGTCGTCAATTACTTTAGAATAATCGACAATTTCTTCTCCGTTGATAGCTATTGCTTGTATTCCATGTGCAACAAAGAGTTTAGCTCCATACATTGCAGCATGGTATGATGATCCACTGCCAATTAAAAAAATTTTGTCACATTTTTTTAACAAGTTAGTTGCTAAGTGAAAATCATCATATTCCTGTGCTTCAAATTTTTTCCAAATTGCGGGTTGTTCAAATATTTCTTTTTCCATAAAATGTTTATGATTTCCCTTTTCTATAATTTGTGGGTTCATATCTACATTTATAATTGGATGATCGGCGTTATTTACGGTATAATTTTTTATGCTATATTCATTTTCAGAAAAAGTAATTATATCTCCATCATGAAGAAAGATAAAATTTTTAGTGAAATTAATTAGAGAAGGAACATCACTTGAAATGAAAATTCCTTTTTTTCCAAGTCCAATTAATAAAGGACTACCATTTTTGTATGCAACCATATAAGGATATTCTGTATGCATTACAACAAAAGAGGAGAGCCCCACAATCTTACTTGTTACAGATTTAACAGATTCTACAAGATTCAAACCTTCTTTCAAATAATCTTCAATCATGTGTGATATAATTTCTGTATCAGTTTCCGATTGAAATGTGTGCGATCTTAATTTTTTCTTTAATTGTGCCCAATTCTCTATGATTCCATTATGTACAACTGCTATTTTTCCAGTACAATCTGTATGAGGATGTGAATTTCTCTTTTCAATTCCTCCATGGGTTGCCCATCTGGTATGAAACATTGCCCTATTAGACTGCTTTTCTTCAATTGAGTATTTCTCAATGACTTCTTCGATTTTGCCTACATCCTTATAAATATTTAAACTGCCATCTTGATAAAGCGCACATCCAAAGCTATCATATCCCCTATATTCTAGAGACTTAATACCTTTGATCAAGTAGTTAATAGAATTGTCTGAACCAAAATAACAAATTATTCCGCACATTACTGTACGAGATTAAAAGAACATTATAATAATTTTCGTATTTGTATATCTTCATTTCCCACTGTTTTTTTGCAAAGGTTGATAGCCAGACAACTTGTATTCGGAACCAGAAAGTATTTTCATGAGTATATAATAATCCTTCATGGACAATTTCTAACAACATATTAATTTTTTACTTTTGATTTACCTTTCCCAAAAATTACAGCGAATTCATGGTGAATACACTCAGAAATAGTTCCTTTATTCCTTATTTTCTCTTTTTTTCATCCATTCTTCATGGAATTTCCATAGCTCACGCTATCACCCCTTTCTTTTTCATCCCGATCATGCACATGAGATTGTACCCCAGGAAAACGAACATGTTCTTGACCCTCACCCTTGGGATAGTGGTAACGAAGACATGACCGCCGTGGAATATGGTCTTGATGACAGAATAGGGCCTTTCACCCCTGGATCGCTTTCTCGTTAGCTGCAACAAGTGCTTTCTTCTTTGTATTCCTCCATCGACCTTGCGATGACAGAAATCTGATATGACTGGATTCGATCACACTGCTGAAAGAGTGCTCCGGTATATTTCAGATCTGAGTGATGAATCCCCTCTCTTTGACATGGCCTTCTGGGATCTCTGTTTTTCGCCCTCCTTAATTACGGGATCAATGCCGGCAAATGCAACAAGCTTCTCAGCATTCTTGAATCTGTTGATATCACATATCTTTCCAAGTATTACGGACCCTGTTATGGGCCTGATACCGGGAATGTTCATTATTACACGATTTCAAATTCAGGATCAGATTTCATTGCCTTCTCAAAATTCTCCTCTTCATTCATGAGTACT
>JAKBGP010000133.1 GCA_021833045.1 Thermoplasmata archaeon | reverse complement strand
TTCCTTGGTAAGGACAAACTTGAAGGTGGCGTGTCTGCTTCATTTCTGGGTGGTGTACATGCTGCCTTGCTGGCAAGTTTTTTGATTTTGATAGTGTCTGGATTAGCCGCTCTTGTAAGGGGAAGAAAGTCTGATACTCATACAAATGCAAGGGAAATAAGAAGATCTCCAGATGACAGTAAGTGATTATATACTAATATCACACCCCTGATCAATTAAACATAATTTTATCTTATGTGGTAATATGAAAAATTACTAAACCATTTAGGAGTGAATAAATGCTAAAGAACAAGGTATACAGTCTCAATGTGATGTTCCAGAGTCTCCTATTCATATCAGTGGGCAATCTCATTGAGGCTTCTTATTCACCACTTGATAAAATTATAAAGGATCATTTTCTCATTGATTCCGCAATGGTTGGACTCCTGACCAGTGTTATATTCATTGGACTTGCAACAGTCTCTCCTTTTGTTGGCTATTTTGTCGATCATCTGGGAAGCTTCAGGGCAATAAAAATAGCATTCCTTATAATGGCCATAGGTTCAACACTTGCAACTCTTGCTCCAAATTTCTACGTTTTTGTTACTGGTTTCTATGCCATAGGTCTTGGTTATGGACTTGTAACTCCTGCGACTAATAATGCAGTTATGCGGACGTATTACCCATATCATGCAACTCCCATGGGCATCAAGCAGTCAGGGGTTCCAATCGGAGCTTCCACTGCCGCAATTCTTCTTCCTTTAATCTCTATTAGATATGGCTTTTTCGGACCTTTCATAATTCTGGCTATTATTGCATTCATCTTTTTTGTTATAATAAGAGGTGAAAACTATGAGAATGCTTCACCCATAGATTTCAGAGGATATGTTAAGGAAATAAAAGGCGCATTTAGAAATGGTAGGTTTATACTCATAAACGTTCTTGTGGCAGCCATGTCATGGGGACAGCAGTCACTTCTTACCTATTCTGTTCTATTTACAAGCTCCATTGGATTCAAGTTATTCACCGCAGAGATCCTGCTTGCAAGCATCCTCATTGGATCATTCATAGGAAGAATTTTATGGGCTTCTCTTAGTAATCGACTGTTTCCAAACAGAAGGATTCTTTCTCTCATAATGGTGATGATCCTCTCTTCTCTATTTTTCTTTATTTACTCTTTTCTTACCCTGAATTTTTATCTGGCCATAGGGATGTCATTTGTTCTGGGTCTAACTGCCATAGGATGGAATGGGGTATACATAACCGTAATCTCGGAGATAGCACCAAGGGGAAAGATCGGTCTTTACAGTGGCCTTGGATTGCTCATTATCTCCTTTGGAACAATCCTAGGAACACCATTTTCTGGGTTCATAAGTGACTATACCCATGAGTATTCAACAATCTGGCAGATTCTTGCAGCCGGTATTTTTGCAGTAAGTATTTTGCTTCTTATTTTCTCAGGAAAAATACTGAAGAAAAAGGATGAATCTGATGCCGAAATCATTACGAAAATGAATTAAGGAGTATACTCATTTCTTTGGAATCATGGACGCAATTTATAGTCAGGGTATATTTATAATTTTAGTGAGCATGCTTATAGGATAAGTATGGAAAATATAATGGATACTGCAATAAACCTTGGAATTGATAGGGATTACATAGAAAATTATGGAAAATACATGGCAAAAATTAGCCTTAAGGCACTGGATAAGGGAAATAAGAATGGAAAGCTCATTTTAGTTACAGCAATGACACCAACAAAGTACGGTGAGGGAAAGACCACAAACACCATCGGTCTATCACAGGCATTTAAAAAACTTGGTAAGAATGTTTCAATCAGTATAAGAGAACCATCAATGGGACCATGTTTTGGAGTAAAGGGAGGAGCAACCGGTGGTGGAAAATCTAAAGTTGAACCATCTGACAAGATCAACCTTCTTTTTACGGGGGATTTTCCTGCAATCACAGGTGCCCATAATCTTCTTTCCTCAATGATACAAAATCACATTTACCATGGGAACCAGTTAAAAATTGATCCGGAGAAGATAACTTTCCCAAGAACAATAGACATGAATGATAGATCGCTGAGGGACACGATACTGAACGCTGGTGGTAAGGAAAATGGGCCACTCACAAGGGACAGTTTCGTTATCACACCAGCCTCAGAGATAATGGCAATTATGGGATTTTCCATGGATTATGATGATCTTGTAAGAAGACTTTCGAAAATTCTTATTGGTTACGACATAAATGGAAAACCCGTCTATTCTGGTGATCTGAAAGCTGAGGGTGCAATGGCAGCCATCCTCTCTGACGCAATTAAACCAAATATTGTTCAGACCACGGAAGGCGTGCCTGCGTTCATTCACACAGGTCCATTTGGAAATATAGCACATGGAACCTCGAGTATCCTGGCAGCAAAAATGGCGATGAAATACAGTGATTACGTTATAACTGAAGCCGGTTTCGGATCTGATCTTGGTGCGGAAAAATTCATTAATATGGTTTCACGAATAGGCAATTTGAAAATATCCGCTGTTGTTATCGTTGCAACAATCAGGGCAATGAAACTTCTAGGTAGAAGCGAGGATAATAATGGAATCGCCAGTGGATTCAATAATTTGAAACGTCATTATGATAATTTGACAGGATTCGGTTTTCATCCTGTTGTGGCAATCAATAAATTCTCTAATGATACCGATGAAGAAATTCAGTTCCTTGATGAGATGCTGAAAAAGAACAATATGGATTATCAGTTATCTGAAGTTTTTATGAAGGGTGGCGATGGTGCCCTATCCCTGGCAAAGACTGTTTTAGAGAAATGTGAGAAGACGACGGATAATATCAAATATACCTACAATTTCGATGATGGAATAAGAGAGAAAATTGAATCTATTGGATTGAACATATATGGTGTAAACAGGGTTGAATTCTCCAAAAAGGCTCTTTCTGATATTAGAAGAATGGAAAAGAATGGTTACGCAGGATTACCAATCTGCATGGCAAAAAGCCAGTATTCACTAAGTGGGAATCCTCTTGAGAATGATGACAATATTCTAAGGGTTACCGCTGCATCAGTGAGTTCAGGTGCTGGTTTTATTGTGGTATATTCTGGTGACATAATGACAATGCCAGGATTACCAAAGGAACCTGCTGCATGCAACATTCATATTGATGGTGAAGGAACTATTTATAATCTTGAGTAGGTTATTTCCAAACATTTTCATAATTAAACCCTTTTTTCATAACGATAGTTTAAAAAACATGTATCACGATGTGGTAAAATGCAAAAAATAAATATTGGAAACAGTAAACTGCAGGCAACTAGAGTTGGTCTTGGCTGCTGGCAGGCTGGACTGAGAGGATGGGGAGAAGATTATGGAGATAAGGATATTATTGATGCCATAAAGTTTTATGTTGAAAATGGTGGGAACTATCTCGACACTGCAGAAATATATGGAATGGGTCACTCAGAGGAACTCATAAAACAGGCCCTATCTGAAATTCCAAAAAACAGGTATATAGTTGCAACAAAGGTTAATCCCCCACATGTGAAGAATTACAGGACAATGGAGAGAAGTGTGAAGGGGAGTCTTGAAAGACTGGGTATAGAAAAAATTGATCTATATCAACTACACTGGTATGAGCCCTATGTTCCAGTGTCAGAGATAATGCATTCCATGGAGAGACTGAAGAGCGAAGGTTACATTGATCAGATTGGTGTCTGTAACCTTTCAAAACCTGTTCTCAAGGATGCGGTAGACAGTATGAAGGATTATTCAATTGTATCTAACCAGATGGAATACAGTATTCTGGAGAGAAACATAGAAAGGGAACTCATACCCTACATGAAGGAGAAAAATATAACACTAATTCCATACAGCCCCCTTGCAAAAGGTCTGCTGACAGGAAAGTATAACAGTGGAGAGGTACCTCAGGATAATATCCGTAAGGGTGATGAGCTTTTTAACAACCCGGAGAACAGGAAGATAATGAAGCCAGTGCTAGATGAACTGGGAAAGATGGCAAAGGAAAAGAAATGCTCAATGGCACAGCTATCTCTCGCATACTTACTTCACAAGAACTGCCTTATAATACCTGGAGCCAAGAACAAATCACAGGTTGAATCCAATATGAGTGCAGATTCAGTAAAGCTGTCAAAAGAGGATATGGAAAGAATTGATAAAATATCTAGCGTAGAATTCATATACGCCTAAACCAATCCTTTTTGATATCTTAAAAGTAGTTTCAAATAATTTTTAAGTATACGCTTCAAATCGTGAGAATCAAAGTGGAATAATTTTTGTAATAAGTTTTTGGTTGTTTATAAAAATTAAAAATTGTTTTAGCTGACAACCACACCAACACTAGGAGTGAATACCTTTGCGTTTATATTCAGATCCTGTGTCAGGTTGAAGTCAATTATCACATTCATGTTTCCGTGTGCGCTAACCTTGAATGGGTGGTTTATGAATGCAAACGGAGCATTAAGCGTGAAATTAACACTCACTCCCAGTATGTCAACTGAAACATTGGTTATATACAGTCTTATCATTGTATATGTTCCTGCCTTAAGTGTGATATTTGTCAGCAAAGATGCATTGGTCGTGGTCAGGCCAAGTATATCTATAGTCTGTGATTTCACACTGTAGTTTGTCCATCCAGAAACATTGCTATGCAATGACACCTTACTGAATGTCATGAACACACCAGTAACACCAATGTTTGGTGAATCTGCCACTTTCATTGCAACATGGCCATCATTCGCTGCAGCCTCTGAAGCCTGGTAATATACCAGCCCTGTCAGCCCAGCAGCTATTATTATAACAGCCACAATTGCCGCTATGTATTTTTTTTCCATAATCATCAATTCATTTCATATTTAAAGGAGTTGTGGTACAATGAACTAAAGGTTCGAAAAATTCTCTTTATCATTCGCTGGAATAGGAAAATTTCGTTTTTACATCATCCACCTATTTTTTTATAGTAAATCTAAACTATCAAAGTTTGGTACATTCGCAGTGTTAAAATAACATTCAAATTGAATGCAAATATCAATATGAGAGGTTTTAATCATCCTGTACAGGTAAATGCAAAGAATTTATGACCCTATTGAGGAAAAGAAGGCCCTTGCAGTCAGGCTAATTGAAAATGGTTATTTCGATGATGCGTTAAGAGTTGTAGATGATATTCAGAATGTAACTCATTCTGATCCTGAAACAGTTTATCTTAAATCCATACTTCTGAACAGTTCTGGGAACAAGGAAGAAGCTCTAATATGGGCCAGAAGAAGTGTGGAATTAAACCCTGATAACACAAAGTCCCTTATGCTAAAGGCAAGATTGCTTCATCAGTTTTCATTTTACCGGGAGTGCATGGAAACATTGGATGAGGTATTCAAAATTAACGGTAAGAATACTGAAGCATTGGATCTAATGGCAGATATATTCCTTAGAATGGGGAAGCCAGATGAAGCCTACAGAATGGTGATGAAATCCATATCAATTTCACCGTCATCATGGAATGCGCATTTCATCCTATCAAGGTATTTCCAGTATCAAAATATGGAAAAACAATCAATGAAAGAACTGGAAATAGCAATTAGATTCAATCCGGAATCAAACGTTCTCAGAATGGAGAAGATACGCAGACTGATGAAGGCAAAAAAGAGGGAAGAGGCTGAAAAAGAACTAAATCGTAAGGGATTTATGGAAATTAGAGAAACTTTCACCGAAATCCTGGTTGAAATAGAGTTTTTGATTGAAAGTAGTTTTTATGAAAAAGCTGAGGAATTATGCAAAAACGCTATTTTGAAATGGCCTCATGAAGATTTGCTTTATTTTTCCATGGGAGAAATCAGTTATAATTCTGCAAGAAGTAAAGAGTCCATTTCCTATTTTAGGAAAGCATTATCATTAAATAAAAACGAATGGTACCTTAGCAGATTAACAACTATTCTTTATGAACTTAAAGAGTATAAAGAAATAACCAAACTTTATGATGACAGAACAAGGATACCCATTGAGTGCACTGAACCAGTGATTGACTCTTTTATAAAATCCAGTAATCCAGAGGACTTAATAGGAGTGATAAAATATAACATTGATCATTTTCAGAATAAGGACATTTTATTTTTAATGGAAGGGGTAGTGAATAATAATTTAGGTTACTTTATTCTGGAGCTCGGGTTGGTAGTCAAGAATACTGATAGTTTTGCATACTATATGGATTATT
>JAKBGP010000132.1 GCA_021833045.1 Thermoplasmata archaeon | reverse complement strand
GAACCCCATGTCAGGAAGTTTTTATCGTGGAATTGACGATTTAGACATATCAATATTTCTTTTGAGGCTTATGACTTTTTTATCTAAGATTTCACAGGACTTTATTAATTTCAGTGGAGGCACCAACCCCTTCATAACGCTCCCTGATGGCTTTTCCACAGGGAGTTCGTTAATGCCAAATAAAAGGAATCCAGACTTTCTTGAACTTGTTCAGGGTTATGCTTCCGAAGCCATTGGAAACTGTGTTTCTACAGCTACAATATTAATGAATAAGGGAACGGGATACCATAGAGAATTCCAGATTTCAAAGGACAAAACTATAAAATTTATAATCTTATGTGAGAAAATTCTGAATCACTTTCATGGCTTCATGATGAAGTTCACGCTGGACGAAAAAAGGGCTTTTGATTCGATGGAAAATTCAATTAATGCAACTGCTGAAGCATATTCAATCTTTCAAACAGGAAAGTCGTGGAAAGATGCATATGTTACTGTAGGGGAAATTATAAAGAAGAATATACCTCTTGAATTTCACCAACCGTATGAATTTGAATCTGTAAGTAATGTGGATATTTTAAAGGCTAAAGAAAAAAGAATAGAGCTTCTTAATTCCTGGAGAAAACCTAGAGAAGAAATGTTAAACGAGGTAAAAGCCATAATAACAAATGATTCATTAAAATAATAAATTTTAAGGGCAAATCTTTTTTAAACAGCAGGCTTATAGAAAAATATAATCTTTTAATAAATTATATGTGATATTTTCTTATCGTTTGGTTAAGTATGATAATTAGTAGTGGGATTGCTTCAATTCGATATAATGCGATCTTAATCAGAGATGCGTAACCAGTAAGCATAATAAAAATTTTCTCTCTAATGCATCTGGTTCTACTGCATAACTATTAAAATAATGTTAATGATTAGTAAATATGACTGAATATCAGATGAAATTAGTGGACAAATTCATTGCTGTTAGAAACAAAACAGTTTCGCTAACAGAACCATTAACAGTGGAAGATATGATTGTTCAGGTAGGAAACGATACCAGTCCTGTTAGATGGCATCTGGCACACACGACCTGGTTCTTTGAAAAATTCATACTTTCAACATTTGTCAAGGGTTATAAAAAATTTAATGAAAAGTATGACTATCTTTTTAATTCCTATTATGAAACAGTGGGAAATTTCTTTCCAAAAAATTTAAGAGGGACACAGTCAAGGCCTGGGGTTGATGAAATACTAGAATACAGGAAATACATAGATGATAATATTCTCAGAAATGAATCCATTATCGAAAATCCAGATATTCATTCTCTTATAGAACTGGGAATAAACCATGAGCAACAACATCAGGAGCTTATGCTGATGGACATAAAATCCAATTTCTTCAATAACCCTATTTTGCCTGTTTATACAAAAATAAGTAAGCTCCCCAAATACAGTTCGAGACCCCTAAAATACAAAAGGATTAAGGGCGGAGAATATGAAATTGGGAATTCAGGAAATGAATTTAAGTTTGATAATGAATATCCAAGACACAAAGTGTACTTAGAAGATTTTGAGATAGGAGATCGGCTTGTGACTAACAAGGAATACCTGGAGTTTATGAGAGATGGTGGTTATGAAAATCCTAAACTGTGGCTATCAGAAGGATGGTCATGGATAAATAGAGAAAATATAAGATCCCCACTGTACTGGATAAAAGAAGGAGATTTCTATAGTCAATTCAACCTAGATGGAAAGGGAAAACTAAATCCTGATGATCCAGTGTCGCATTTAAGCTATTATGAGGCAGACGCGTATGCTACATGGGCTGGCAAAAGACTACCTACAGAAGAGGAGTGGGAGGTTGCCTTCATGAATGAGCCAATAACAAAAAATGAAAATTTCATGGAAAACAATTTCTTCAAACCGCTGCCACCATATTCAAACTCAGTAAAACAAGCAATAGGAGACCTTTGGGAATGGACAAGAAGTGCCTATTTACCCTATCCAAGAAGCAAACCACTTGAGGGCTCTATTGGAGAATATAATCACAAATTTATGTCTGGGCAGATGGTACTTAGAGGCGGTTCGTGTGTAACACCAAGAGAACACATAAGACACACATACAGAAACTTCTTTACTCCGGAAAAAAGATGGATGTTCAGTGGATTGAGGCTTGCAGGTGATGTTGAGTGAGTGAAATAAAAATAATAGACATGAAACCTGAAACAGGAGAATTTAAGAAAGAGATAATAGAAGGGTTAAAAAAGAATCCAAAGGAAATAAATCCAAAATTCTTCTATGATGAAAAGGGCTCAATGCTATTCGAAAAAATAACTGAAACTAAGGAATATTACCCAACAAGAACAGAAAGAAAAATTCTTGAGGATAACATTGGAGAAATATGTACATACTTTAAGGAAGGAAGTGCCCTCTTTGAATACGGAAGTGGAGGATCGAAGAAGACCCAGATCATATTGAATCATTGTAAACAGATAAAGGCATATGTTCCAATGGACATATCCATTTCAGCTCTTCAGTATTCATCACACAATATTGCAGCAATGTATCCATCACTGAATGTAGTTCCCATGTGCGTTGATTACACCAAGCCTTTCAAAATACCTTTTCTTGATCTGGAAGGAAATATTATTGCAATTTTTCTCGGATCAAGCATAGGTAATTTCGAACCTGAAACTACTTCAAGGTTCCTTCAAACTTGCACTGAAATGTTGGGTCCTGAAGATGGGGTATTAGTAGGAGTTGATCTCAAAAAGGATAAACAGGTTCTTGAGAAGGCATATAATGATAGCGAATCTATAACTGCGGAATTTAATTTAAATTTAATAGATCGTATTAACAGGGAATTTAGATTAAACCTTGATAAGTCTGATTTCAAACATGTAGCTTTTTATAATGAAAAGAAAGGAAGAATAGAAATGCACATTGAAGCGGGAAGAGATATAATTCTTGATCTGGATGGGAACAAGATATTACTGAAAAAGGGTGAGCGAATACATACAGAGAATTCATATAAATATGACATTGATGAGTTTACAAGTCTTGCAGTTAGAAATCATCTGAAAGTAAGAAAAATTTGGAAAGATAATAACAACTACTTTGCACTGTTTTTAATTGGAATTTAAGAGTTGATGACTTTATCCGTTCTAATTCTCTTTTTGCTTAACTATTAAGATCAGATATTTAATTGTACAACAAATTGAATATTCTCAGAAAGTCTATATATAGAAGCAAACTTTTGAAATATGAAACCTGACATTAAGAGAAAGGCATTACGAAGGGTTCAGGATATTATTGCAATGTGTTTCAATTATGTTATTTTGATCAACCAGATAAAAATAAATGGTGAAAATCAGATGTTACCATTTTCTAAAAAGAGCACTCCAGACGAAGAAATATCTATTAAATTGCAGCCAGAATTACAACCATTAAATGAAGGTCAAAAATATCTCATTGCCCTTGACATGAGCGGGATAGGAATAGCAAAGTTTGATGGCAATAAGATCCAGACAATAGACCCTGGTCACAGGTATATTTCATTTGATAAAGCTCCAAAAAGCATTGAAATCATTGCAACTTCAACTTCACTATTTGGCAGTAATATGTGGAGTTTCAGAGTTAACAGAATAATCTTAGCAACCGTGGATTGGAAGAAATTTTCTGCTGCATTGAGGATTGAATCTATAATCAAAAGTGCTCTCGCGAGAGATGATGAAACTTTGATATCTGGGTTTTTAGAATCTCTTTATAAGGTGAAAGCCACACCAAATATTATGCAGTTAACCGTTTCAGATATTATAGATCACAAAAACGAAGGAAGTTATGAAGAACTAGTAGACTTTTATTCTGTGCCAGTAAACGATGGAAAACTTGCTGACCTACCTTACGGAAATTTTAGTGTTAGTCCATTAGAAGAAATACTTCATAACAGTGGAATTAAGATACAACATAATATCTACCCAATGGGTCACTGTCACATAGACGCTGCCTGGCTCTGGCCATACAGTGAGACAAAAAAGAAAACTGAAAGGTCCTTTTTAAACGTAACAAGACTGTTTGATGATGGATATAAGTTCGTTTTTGCGCAAAGCTCAGCACTTTTCTATAAATGGGCAAAAGAAAAAAACTCTAAGCTCTTCAGCAGGATAAAGGAGTTAGCAGGGGAGGGAAAATGGTTGCCTGTTGGAGGTATGTGGGTAGAATCTGATACGAATCTGCTTATAGGTGAGTCACTTGCAAGACAATTCCTTTACGGTCAAAACTATTTCAAAGCAAATTTTAATTCTGATGCAAAAATAGGATGGCTTCCGGATACATTTGGTTTCAGTGGCCAGTTGCCACAAATTATGAGACAATCCGGGATTGAAAGTTTCATTACTCATAAACTGAGATGGAACGACACAAATGTTTTCCCTCATACTTTCTTTAATTGGTGTGGAATAGATGGTACAGTCATACCAACTATTCTTGTAAACTCAACCTACAACGGTAATATGCAATTTGATGAGATCAACAGGGTTTTAAGCAATGTAAATAATTTTGATGATCCATATGTATATCAGTTCGGATATGGAGATGGTGGAGGTGGACCAAATTCCGAGATGCTTGAACTACTTGATTTCCTTCCTGAGGTAGCCAAAAATGCTAAACCAGAATTTAAGCAGGAAGAGTTTCTGAAAGATGTTATGAATAATTCCAAAAATGCACCTGAAGTAAATGGTGAGCTTTATGTTGAAACCCACAGGGGCGTTTATACTACAAATTATGGAATAAAGAGAAGAGTTGCACTGCTAGAAGACAGACTTATTGCCTGCGATTTTATAAAATCAGTTCTAAACTCTCATAATATAAGCCATCAACATAACGATCTATCAGAAGAATGGGAGACATTACTCACTGCCCAATTTCATGATGTTTTACCTGGTTCTGCTAATTATTATGCATACGATGAGGCTTTTTCCGATCTGGATAGGGCCATAAGAAATACAGAATCATTTATCAATGAAAGCATAAAGGCTTACTGTAAAGAGATGAAAATTCCATTTGGAAACATGATTGTTAACACAAGTCAGTATAACATTAATTCTTCTATAGACCTAAGAAGAAACACAATTTACATATCAGAAAAATCTGGAAAGGAAGAATCAAGCCAAAACGTCAGTTTATCAGTTCCAAGTTTTACTCTAAATTTGAATGATAAGCCATTGAGTGTAAATAGTAATTCCCAGAATGACTTCGAAATTAAGAATGATAAGAATTCTGTTTTCATAAAGGGAAAATATTACAGCTTCATTGTTGATGATAACTGTAATATAACAGTGGAAAGAGATTTAGGAATCATTTTTAGTGGTCATCTGGCATTGCTGGAGGATGTGCCAGGTAGATTTGATGCCTGGAATATAGATCTTGATACTCTAAACCCAGGAAATTTATTAAGCGAAAAGACAAAGAGTATGGATTTCAAGCAGGATGGCGTTAACACAATAGTATCTGTAAAAATACATTATGAGGATGATTCAATTATTGAGCAGAGGTTCATAATGAACCCTAACAATAGTTTTATTGAGGTAAGAAATAGAATAAATCTAAGGAACAGAGAAAAACTGGTAAAATTCTTCATAAATTCAAAAATTAAAAGCAAAACACTGAAGTGTGAAATTCCCTTTGGAATGGTTGAAAGAGATTTCTCTGATGATAAAAATAAGGCAAAGTTTGAGTTCCCTGCCCTAAGATTTGTCAACTGGTCTGATCAATCAAAGGGTTTTTCTATCGTAGCAAGGGAGCTACATGGTTACAGTTTCGTAAATGATACACTGGGCATTAGTCTCCTGAAAGCACCACTGTACCCGAATCCATTTTCAGATGGTAAAGAGACAGAAGTTACATTTTTCATTCTTCCTGAGAAGGACTACAAAAAGGTTTACAGAGAACTGAACTTTGTTTTCCATCCACCCATAGTCATTGATCATGCAGGCGAAACCAATATGAAATATAATGATCAGTTACTAAAAGTAACAGAGGATGATATAATAATTGAGAACATAAAGGAGACCGAGAATGGAAAGGGTGTACTGTTGAGGTCATATGCACTTGAAAATGGAGGAAAACTGGACATTTCAAGTAAACATAAATTTGGTCTTGAAGAATCTAATATGCTGGAAGATAAAAGAGGAAAAGTGAATGATTCCATAGAATATGGAAAGTATCAGATCAGGAATATAATATTAAATTTTGAAA
>JAKBGP010000131.1 GCA_021833045.1 Thermoplasmata archaeon | reverse complement strand
GTTTGTTATTACAAACTCATTCGATGGCTTATCTACAGAATTGTTATAGATAATAGATCCACTTGGAGTTAAATTGGCAAGTTTTACTCCTGATACCAGTGATATATTTTCAATATTGAGTGGATTGGTCTGCGTTAAAAGCAATGGCTTTGTGGTGAAATTCAATTTGTCTATGGTGATGGTGTAGAAGATAGGCTGCGAATTGCATCCAACAATATAATACGTATTGCCTATTCCTGTGACAAAATTAAATGGATGGAATACTCCATTGCTCTGATGAGGTTCAATGGTGGTGTTCACAGAGGTGTTAACTATAGCAATTGATCCATATGAGTTAACATACATTGAAACATTGATGTATTTCTGTTTTGCTAAGGAAATTGAAGTGATATTCAGAATGTACAGAGGATGAATATATTCTATTGAATAGGGGCTGCTCATAGGAAGATAATATGTATAATGTGTTCCTGTAACATTGCTTTTCACCGCAGTCCAGTTCATTGCTATGGAATATGCTCCAATTGCTATACCTGCAACAGGAACGCTGAGATTTCCACCGAGCTTGTACAACTCAAGATCCTTGCTGAGTTTGCTTTTTACAGAAATGTTTGCAATTGAAACGTTTCTCGCAACTAGAGGAATTGTGTTCTGAAAATAATTTTTCTGTCCATAGGTGAAAAGATAAGTAAAATCATTACTCTTCCACATTTGCCCTACAATAACAGCATTGAAATTCCCATTATAGAAACCGCTGAAATTGAGGTTTGCGTTAATTGTATTACTAAAGTTGACCACTTTTGAATAGACATATCCATTGATTTCAGTGTAAATAATGAATTGAAAACCCCCCTCACCGGTACTTTCTGAAGTGAGGTTTATCTCATAGGTTGAATTGCCTGTGTTCTTGATATTTGAAGTCTGGACGTCTGTCAGTTTTGACGATATGGCACTCTGTGAGATTCCAGGCACAGTTCTTGTTGTGTTCAGGAAACCAGATGAAATACTCGTGGAAGGTGTCATGGACAGAGTGATATTAATCACACCAGTTTTACTGCCATAGGTTGGATTGGTGCTTTTAACAACAATTGATTTTGTACCGTTTATGAAACCTATTTCATTCACTGAATATGTCAGTGTTATGGAATATATCTGAGAAGTGTCTATGAAGTAATAGAAGGAAGAGGTGCTTGAATATGCAGAAAAGTTCACCGGAAGGAGGTTTTCCAGAAGAGTATCATTGGTGAAGAAAAGTTTCTGGCCTGTGACTGAATTGGTTGCATTGAGAGTTGTCCTAAAATACTGGCCAGGTAAAGGTGTCATAGTAACAGAATACGTTTTAGTTGTCGGGATGTTCTGCGAAGCTTCAGAAATATTGAATCCGTTCAGATATAGCACAATATCGTATGATCCTGCATAATGTGATGTGGCGGTTATTAAGCCATTAACATTTTTGACACTTATTGATTCGTAATAAATTGTGCCATTGAAATTGCCTGCAATTGCTCCAACCATTCCTGAAAAGAAAGAACTGCTCTGTGGAGAATTGCTATAGAATGAATTAAGTATCTTTATATTAAAGTTCAATGAGGTCTGTCCTGATGAAAAGCCAATTGAGGATAAGTTTCCATCCAAATAATTCAATCCGTACTCCTGCATGAATGAGGGAAGGAATGTAAGTCCTGTAGGACCAATCCCTGTTGTAGTAAAAGGATCCCTACTAATCATTACCATATTTTCTGTCATATTAGAGGTCACAAGAATTTGTCCTGTGCTGTTGGTGAGAAAAGCCACGTCCGTAAATGTCAGATTATTATAACCACCGGGAACGGGAATAATATAAAATCCTTTAGAGTTGGTGTATACAGAAAGTGCTTGGATGGGCCCCTTTGACGTCAGAACAGTATCCTGGACTTTAGCACCAGAAATAGGTGTGCCTAACCGGTTCAGAACTAGACCACTGATATAATAAGTAGTAGAATTCGTCCTGTTCATCACAAGATTGAAATTGTTAATAATTGAACCAGTAACATTAACAAACCTTGGCTTTGGAGTGGAATTATATCCATTCTTGTAAGTTATGATTAGATATGTTCCATTCTGTGCCGGATTGATGTAGTTTCCAACATTCCCTGAAATTGTTTGATATGAACCAAAGAAGCTATGGAAAACAACATTCACATCAGGAATATTAACTCCTGTCTGGTTTAATGTATTTCCTGAAACATTGTATATCTCAGCTTTTTTGAGAAAAACATTCTCCTTAAGCGAATTTCCATTTAACATGGTAAATGTCTTATAGGTTGTGGTGTACCCCATAGATTTATACCCAATTGTAAAAGTTCCATACATAAGGAATGTAAAAGAATATGAACCGTTTCCTGTTGTATTTGCAGCAACTACCCAAGGAAAATCATATATATAAACAGTTGAGTGTTTCAATGGCCCATTTGAGGTCGTTACTGTTCCTGATACGTGAATTGTAGCATTTCCAACAGGAGATGCCGATGATCCCATCTGGTTAAATGCAAGTATTGGGACTTCGCCCACAAAAAACTTTAACTCCAGTTTTTCGTAAGGTTTAGCCTGATAATCACCATGAAAATAATATATACCAGATGCTATGAGAATGGCTGCAATAACTATTGCAGCGATAAATTTTGGGTTTATATCAACCATGGTAAATTAACAGTATTTACCAATTAATAAAATTATTGGTACTTTGACACTATAAGTAAACTGCTCCTCACTGTCGGAAGGAACTTGCTGCTGGTCTCTTCTTAGCACATAGACATGGTTCATCAAACCGCAACGATTTGATGGTTAACATTCCCCAGCAATAAGAATGGAGCTATTTTTTATCCATTGTGGGGCTTCAACCCACAGCATGATTCCAGAAGAGCTTAGGGCTTATATCTCTACCTATTACTAAGAAAATGTCGCTGAAATAAATTTATTCTTACGAACAATCCAACTTAACCGTCTTACTCTTCTAGAGAGTGCCTTACCATTTCAGGTATGGACAGATTTTCATATACAATTACATCACATAGTTTTTTATTCGATTTCATCCCATTGCGAAGTCGTGGGATCTCTTCACTCACAAGTGAAAAACTGTTTTTCTTATATACCTATCCCAAGTTGAAGAGAGGAAAAAATTATAGTGGGACAATTCTCACTATGTTGCTTCCTCTGATGATGACGGAGCCCAGTTTTCTTGTTGTTTCATTTCCTATTTCCTCAACGTCATCCATGACCATGTTCATGTATTCGTCATATCCTGTAAGAAGCCCTTCCATTGTTCTATTGTCCTTAAGCAGCAGTGATATTTTCTTGTTTAGATTCTCCTCAAGCAGTTTCATCGGCATCATTTTATCTCATCCTCTCAGTTATATTCATCCTCGTCCAATTCTTCTCTTTTCATTATGAACTGAACCAAGCCCCTGACTATCTCCTTCATGTCATTTAATTCCTTTTTCATAGTGCTTAGTTCCCGGCTCATCCTCTCTATTTCCTTTACGTTTGTGTCGTTTACCATTATTTCACCTTAAATTCTGAGATTTCCGTAATCAGGTGCAATTTTTCTGCTTTCAGTTCTCTGGCAGTTTTCACAGTAGAGCTCGGAGTTGACAAGCGCCATGACATTCCTGCATCTTGCGCACCTAGTTTTAAGCACGCCAAGATTTGTTCCATGAATGGTCAGTTCAAGGTTTTGTCCCACCCTGATTACCTTACCCCTTATTAGATCACCGGTTCTTACGGCAAGCGGTGGGCCATCGTCCCTTCTTCCGCCTAATCTTATATAACCTTCCACATTACATGAAACAATTTCATGTCCTTTCTGAAGACCTGCAATAGAAATTATAATCTGCCTCTGATCAGTTTTAGTAATCTGTCCGTATACAATATCACCATTGAAAAATTTCAATTTTTTCTTTGAACCTTCTATGAACATCAGGAATTTTGAATCGTTCTTCACAACATTTCCAGGAACCAACGCAATAAGTTCCCCACCTATTTCAGCAACATTTCTTCCTGGAACATATTCTTCAGCAAATCCAATGCTGTCCCCTGGCAGAACATAAATATCTTCCTCTGCACTCATTTCAATCAACTGACAGGTTCATAATATTACGTTATTTATTAATGTTTTGAATAAACACACCAATAATCATGAAAACTAAAATTTCAAAAATTTCAATTTTTTCCTTGAAAATATTACAATAACACTATACACATTGAAGGATTGAGATTTCTCACTTTTTCCTCCCTTCCGTGTTTAACTCTCATTAGTTTTACTGTTTTTTAAAAACTAATTACAGAGTTTTTATTTCTTTCGGATCCTGAAAGTTCAATCACATTGGGAATAATTGCTACACCTTCAAACATCCCTGCCTATATGGAATATAGTTTTTTTACAGCGATAGTTTCCTACCGAATGTTAATGCCTTCGCAATCTCATAGGGTTTCAGAAATGGTCTAAATCTCAAGATCATTCGCTTTCCTGCTCATGAATTGTAAGTTTTAACTAACAGAATGATATGCACATTAGTGATCAAGTCACAGAAATTCTTTGCCTTTGCAAGGTCCGGAATATTGGAGAAAGATTCAGGAACAATTCAGTTTCCAATGATTTTATCCCATAATGAATTGGTTTCGGATTTCGAAAATTTTAATATCGCAGGGGAAAGTTGTGAGAGAATGGAATTAAAGAATGGAAACGAGTCATTCTCCTATCTCGAAAGTGAAAATTTCATAGTACCAAAAGGAGTTTTACAAAATCGTATAAGTGCATCCTCTCTGATTAACACCATAATGATGACAAAGAAATTACTGGGATATGACAAACTCCTTTACATCCCGGGAATTTCCGATCCATATATACTTCCAGCCTTGTACTATCTCGGGGTGGATGTTTTTGATGAACTGACCGCAGATATAGAGGGGATTAATCACACGTCTTATACAATGTTTGGAAGGGTTGTTGTTGACAGAGATTCTTCCTTGGAAAATAGGGAATTTATGAGAAAAGAGGTTAAACTACTTGGAATCGCATGCGAAAAAGATATGCTTATTGAGGCGGTTGAGAAGTTCAACGTATCTCATAAAAACACCGAAATATTAAGAAAGGTGCAAAATAATCATTATGAACTGTATGAAAAAATGTATCCGAGGACAACTCCAGCCATTTTTGCAGGAACATTAGATTCACTTGGGAGACCGGATATTGTGAGATATAATAGGTATATAAGGGAAAATTATATGAAACCAAACAATGCAAAGATTGCGCTATTCATTCCATGTTCTGCTAAAAAACCCTATTCACAATCCAGGTCCCATAGGGCCTTGATAGAGGCCATAGGCAAGTATAGGAAATACGTTCATGAAATAATAGTTTCTTCACCAATTGCTCTTGTTCCAAGAGAACTTGAGGAAACCTACCCACCTTCGTTTTATGATATCCCCGTCACGGGCAGGTGGTATTCCGAGGAGGTTGAAAGCATCCGAAAATCTATTCAATATTTCATAAAGAGAAATGAATACGATTCTTCCATTTTCTTCCTTCCTGAAGACATGAAATTCATCGAGAATTTCGAAATACCTAATTCAGTTTACATAACATGGGACAAAAAGAAGGAAAATCCTTTCGATACCCTACTGGAACAACTATCCCAAATTAGAATGGATAATGGTTCCAGAAGAGACTATCTAATGGAAAAATTTTCGTCTGTTGCTGCATACCAATTTGGAAACTGGATAGTTCCATATATCCTGAAAATGAAAGTGATGAAGTCATATAATCAATTTATGCTTTCGAGTTCTGGAAAACCAAATCTCATATATAACGATAAACTTGGAAAGCTCACCATTAACAGGGAGGGGGCATGGATGTTCCTTAAGGAGTCAAAATTTTGTATTGAAATAGATAATTTCCGCCCTACAGCATCTGTTTACGCAATGGGTGTACTGGGGTCAACTCCAGAAGTAAGGAGAGAGGATGAGGTTGTAGTTCATCACAATAATGAATTGCGTGGTGTCGGTATTGCAAAAATGCCTCACGAACTTCTCGGGAAAGTCAAGAAGGGAATTGCGATAAAAATGAGAAATTAAGGGGTATATATGCGGTCATAACAGAACGGTCTCCATCTCACTATTTTCACGAGGGTTTAGTAATTAGATCTCTATCAGTTATGCGCGAAAAGACCAGGGGCTTTGCAAGGGATCAGATCGAACATCTATACATATTGCATCATATTCTATTAAACAATGCTCAGAACTATTAAGCTAAAACTTACTTACGACAAATTGCTTCTGGAAATGGGAAGACAATTCATGGAAGAATGCCATATAGTTCTGGATTACGTTTTTTAAAACATTC
>JAKBGP010000130.1 GCA_021833045.1 Thermoplasmata archaeon | reverse complement strand
AATATGTATAATTTTAATACGGGTAAAGCGTTAATCCAGTTCCAGAGCACACATAATCAATTATTCTATTTAATATGTGATCAGAAAATGTTTTAACACCGCTTTATTGAAATTAACCCTTAACTTCGACATTTTTGTGTAATAGGGGCACTTTTTCTCGCACTTTAATCTCAACGGAATGCCTGTTTAATGGCATCTATGCCATATTGGGAAAGACCTTAGATGTGCTCCCTTTATTACTTGGACACTTATAAGAGACAATATATAGAACTAAACAGATATAAGAGGGAGTCCAGAGGGGTTTTTTGAACATAGTGTACACTCCAGAGATATGGTGATTTATAATGTCAGGAAAATTCACTGTTGAGCAAAAGTCAAAGATTGTCATTGAATCATTCACGGTTACAAACATTGCTGAACTGTGCAGAAGGCATGGAGTATTCATTGCACAGTTCTACCGGTGGAAGGAGAGAGTTCTCAAGGGAGGGAGCAATGCACCTGGATAAGCCTCAAAGGGAAATGAATACCGGAAGGAAATCGATGATCTGAAGCCTCTTGTTGTGGATCAGGCCCTTGTCATATATGCTTTTAACGGAACTTCCGTTTTGACATGAAAACGCCACATTCCTATCCTGGGTTAATGTATGAACTTTCAGGACTGTAATGCGATGAACCAGCAACTCCAAATCAGAATCGTTAAATTCAATAATGTACAGGCAGGTAATAATAACATTCTATTTTGATATCTTTAAGGGAGTCAAATCCGCTTCAGGAAGGGTTGTGGATCTTTATCACAGTGAAAGACTACATATACCCTATAATAAATTACTCCAATGAACTGGAACAAAAGACGCATGGAAGAAATTTAGAAGGCTCGAAATCGTAAGACAGTTCTGTCTCCTGTCAGGGAAACTGACCAATGTTCCCTGCATCAACTAAAAAATTGCAATTTCCGGTTAAACTAATATATAAAAGGTGCATTGTTAATTGTAAATGTATGCAATTCTTAAATCTATAGAAATTGGAAATTTTAAGAGCCTTGATCACATTAAACTTGACCTGGACAGGTTAAATGTAGTCATAGGACCAAATGGATCCGGGAAGACCAATTTGCTTGAAGGCATACAACTGGCATTTGGCTGCATCAATTATAACTCTCCATATGACTATCCATTTATTTCATTTTGGGGATATAGTAACGCGGTCCACAATTCTGATTCTAAGAGGCCGATAGCTTTTAAATTCCAGCTTTCAATCGACTCATACGAGGTAACCTATGAATCGAAAATATCTGGCGCCGGCAGTTTCCTTAGATTTATAGAGGAAAATATAATTATTGAAGGTTTCCTGGAATTAAAAAGATTGGGAACCAGATTAATGATTAATTATACCCCTCAGGGCATTCATAAAATAAATCTAGAAAAGGAATTTCTGAAAGAACTGCAAAAGTTGAGGCAAGTTTTTATGGTCGAAAAATTGGATTCTTTAGAAGAGTCCTTGACCGCCGAGGCAATGAATATAAGTATAGATGGCATCGACGAGTCCAAATCAGCTTTTTCGTTCTTATCTTTCAATCTTTATTTGTCAACCAAAACACGCCACGGTAAAACTCAATATGGTATGTTTATGCTTGAACCTTTTCACGGGAATCAGAATATTCCGGCAAAAAAGCCCTTCATACTGGTGTCTCCAATTGTGCCTGTAATTTCTGATAATACTAAATCAGGCAGGAGGGTCTTCATACCTCTAATTGAATATATATCTTCATTCTTTAGTTATAATATATCCCCTCTCTCAATGGTCAATAATTCAAGAAACAAGATGGATCGACTGCGCGTAATTCTGGTTAGGCACAGTTCTATTTATGGAATGAAAGAACCTGTTCCACTTAACAGGCCATATGAAGGGCTATTATCTGGAGAAGTCGCAATTTCATGGCTTTTCAACAAATTTAATGAAAACGGAGGGTTATTTCCGGAAAAAATCAAGAGAGCAATGGAAGATCTCTTTCCAAACTGGCAACTGGGATTTAGAGTGACTGAAGATGGCAACATACTCCTGCAAATTAAGGAGATAAACCCGGGTTCAGGGACTCTGACTCTTCTTCCACCTTCTATTCCAGATGGACTTTTCAAACTCCTGCTAATAATGACTGCAATAGAAATGCACCCCAGCATTCTTCTGATTGACGAAATAGAAAATTCTCTTCATGACTCAATTATTCAGTATGTGATGGATTCTCTAAGGGAGTCTGGGGTAACCACAATCGTCACCACTCATTCTTCAATGGTTGTGGACAGATCGGAACTGAACGAGTTAAGAATAATTGAAAAAATAGACGGAGAGAGCATAATCAAAAGCATTTCAAAACCAGTTCAGATGAAGAAGAAACTTCTGGAGTTAGGAATTACTCCTAGTGACTCATGGCTTTATGGCGAACTTGCTTGAAAGTTACAATTCTCATAGAGGATACCTATGGAAAACCATTTATGGAGGGTTTGATTAAACACCTCAAGTCGAAAGAATTCGTAGATCGTTCGTGGGCATCTAAAGTCAATCAATACAATGTCTAGGTTACGGTTTCCGTTAACCATGTTAACATCCACCTTTGGAAGTTATCATCTGTCTGATGCTTAAACTTCTTGGATATAACCCTATACCCTCTATCCCGTTCACAAATAAGTAATATTTCAAATCAGGGAAGGACATACCAAATCGTATGCACCTCACTATATATCAGTAATGAATCATATGCACCTCTATTCAGCCACATTGTAATATCTGTTACAAATTTCTCAATAGAAGCATTCAATAAGACAATGTTTTACAATGAAACTACAAACAGGGGAGATTCATTTGGTAATGCCGTAGCTCTTTATCCAAATGGAGACTTCAGTGGAAACACAAACCAATACTTTTACAATCTAGGGGAACCCGGGGGATGCGGTCCAGCTTTTGGTCGTGTAATTATGCCCGGCAATTATACTATTTATGAAAACATAACATTCACCTACCGTATCACTGGGAATATTGCATTTCACTTCAAATCAATTTTCAATACATGAATCCTGGTGGGAATTATGGGGGTATAACGATCTGAAATACTAATTAGGGAGGAGGCTGGCTCAAGTGCAGTCTTCAATTCCACACATTTATAATCCAATAAATTACACATAAATCAATAAGGGCAGTCCTGAAACAGATTCTCCCAATTTTCGTAAAGAGGTTTCAACTTCAAATGCTGCTTTTGGAATTTCCATGGATTCGAATTCCTCCAGATCCAGAAATAATGTGATTCTTGAAAAAAGACATATTCCTTTACTTATTCAGCCCATACGAAACTATGGGCATCCCACAGTTTACCTTGCTTTCTGGGAGGGGATAATCCAACAGTCTCTGAGCAAGATACACACAATTCAATTGCCTCCCTTCTTGCCAAGTCATTGCATATTCCCATTTTCCGGGACTGTTTTTCCGCCAGGTGATTTGAAATCAACAAACCCAAACCACAATAATGCAATGCCGGCAAGTTCTGAATAGTAGAGGAACGCGGGAAACGCAACTGTGTATAAGGTTCCTGCAAAGCTAACGATAATAACACCGTCTATTATGCTGAGGAGCTTTTTATTTCGCGTCTTGCGATATGAAACTGCTGATATAACAACAAGCAAAACAGCTGCGGGAAATGTAACGATCGATGATGCAATCGTCACCAGAATGGGAAGAGGCCCAAAAACAACACCGTGAGTAATGATATCGCCAACGTTGTTTGTTGCCAGTGAGAAAAGGAGAAAGATATCCGCGGCTATATTGAAGATAAGATAGGAATCAGTTATCCTTTTCTTGTTCAATAAAGATACGGAACCAAGGGCAAGAAATTCAACAATAATAGCTACAAGGAAAAGATATGAATTAATTAATATCCCAGAGAAAATTCCAAAGGCAAATGCGACTTCAATTGCAACAGAAATTGAGAATACCCACAAACCTGCAGACCAGTAGAACAGGCTTACTGTTCTCTTCCTCATAAGATTCAGGGAGATTATCATAGAAAGTCCTATGCTTAGAATAAGAATGATGACGGTAGATATCTCTGCTTCAAAATACATTTAAAATACACTTATATTTTGCTATGGAAATAGCCTTTAAATAATTTCTGCGCTCAACCTGGAACTTTGTTGTTTTAAAAGGAAAGACCATGTCCCTTTATGAAACAGGGGAAAGATAAGCTATCTGCCAAAATGGAATGCTTTTTTTCCATGGGAAATTATATGCCTCTCCCTCTGATTTAATGGTTAAACACAGACTGGATTGTGGTTCAACCATTTGTCACGGTAGAATTTTCTGTTTAGGAACTGCCTCTCTCTCCTCAACCTCAATTTTAACCTTTTCATGGATAAACATGCCGGTGTTTACCCATGCGTATACCCACAGTATATTCAACATAATGCCTATTGCCAGGAATATCCACAGCAGGGCACCAAAATCAGTAAGAGTAAAAATACGGATAGTTGACGTCGCAAACAGCCCAAGCGGAAAACCATATGCCCAGACACTGAGTGTTGCCCTGACTGGATTGGTGAATATAAGTATGAGAACCACTAAAAAATTCCAAACTTCAAAGCCCCATAGAATAACAGAAATAAATTCAACGGTATGGATTGATAGCGATATCTGGTCGACTTCCCCAAAACTCGCAATTGAAAACAGATTTATGATTATAAGACTTGATATACCAACCGGAAGCATTGTTGTGGGAAGCGTATTTGGAGCCTTGTTCGATACATGCCCAGCCAGAGCAAGCGATCCTATGAAGATATACAGGAAGAAAAACATACCCAGCCCCATCAGAACAAGGAAATACATCGTCTGTGCCTCTACCCCGCCGTAAAAGGCCATAAGGGGGCCTGCCAGAAACACGCTTGTTCCAATGGCAAGAGGTGGAATCACTATTGCATAATTCAGCTCCCCCGGATTTATGATTTTAGTATACAGACGGTATCCAAGCAGCACGCCAAGCGAAAGGGCAATTATGTAGTCTGTGTAATAGTTTATCAGTGAAAGTTCTGCAGTCGCAGAAGAAAGGCCAAAATAATAAATGAGCTGGTAGTTTCCCACAAACCCTACAATTGGTATAAGTGCGGTAAAACTCATCCTCGTGAGATTATTCCAGCCGGAAAACACACTGTCTTTAATTACAAAGCCGCGTACAATCCATATTAAAAATATGAATACAAATGTGGCCAGCCCAATAAATGTGAATGATTCTGCCACGTATCTTAACAGGATATTGGGGAATTGCCCAAATATCAGTATATATACCTGGGCAAGCGCCAGAGTTGATATTGCAACTCCAAACCATTCAGAGCCAAACAGGTTAACAGTACTTTTTCTCATTTGATTTCCTCTTTATTTAATGCGTTGCCTCTGTGTTTACCATTTCAGTATTTCCACCGCAGATGTCATAACCCTGTTTCCAGTAATGAACCGGGCTACAGCAATAGCATCCTCAGCCTCTGCAGTCTTACCGCCATTCATGAAAAACTGCGTCAGATAGGTCTTTGCACACTCATCGTATCTGATGGAAACGCTTACAGCGAATGCCATAAGAAACATGTACTTCCGGTCGACCGCAAAGGGGGATAAAAGCTCTGACTTTTCCTGTATATGTTCACCAATGAGATCGAATGAAACCGATGCCAGGCTTTCGAGATTTTCCGG
The DNA here is from genome assembly GCA_021833045.1 of Thermoplasmata archaeon. The sequence continues at coordinate 683 of JAKBGP010000130.1, read as the reverse complement.
AAGAGAATCCATGCCGGATTCATTCCTTATATTTTCCATAACTCTCCTCACTTCATCTTTTTTTTCGGTTGTTCCGGAGAATTTTTCCATTATGGGCTTTATGGAAGTCATAGTACTCATTGTTGATGCCATCATGACCATTTTTGCGGCCTTAATTGAATCTAATACCTCAAGCATTCCAGAACCGGAGTTTTTAGCCAGTTTGAAGTGTATCATGGCTGAACTGGCCTGCCCGTTTGCAAGTGATACTGCCAGTGCCGTTAAGGACAGAATTTTCTTTGGAAGATTTTTCCTACCGAGATATAAAACCTGATTCTCCCTGAACTGCTCCTTTGCCAAATCGATGTTGTGTTTTCCGAGAAGTTTGATAACATCAGGCATTCCGCCAAGGGTTGCCTTTGCATAGTTCTCAATTTTTTCAATTTCCTCTTTGTCATTCTGCATGTTTAGCCATAATATTATTCTATAAAGTGGTGTCAGGCAATTATAAATGAATTAATTTAAATCAGGCACAAAATTTGTGTTTCAAAAACAGAATTATAAAATCATGGCATCCACAATAAAGCTGACTATGATATCTCGTCAAGAATGACTTCAAAGTCTATGTCATATATTCCGAATTCAGGAAGAAACTTCCTGGCATACTCCCTTATTTCTCCACACTCTTCACCCATTACATGTAT
>JAKBGP010000129.1 GCA_021833045.1 Thermoplasmata archaeon | reverse complement strand
GATACTTCCCTATTAAAATTGAGGCTTAATTATTATCTTACCTGTCAAGGGCCAGTTTAAAAATAGCTGAAATATTCCTTTTTATCTCTGCTGGCTGATGGTGTTCCTCCTCTTAAAAAAAAGGAATTTCTATTTATCTCTATAATTAATTTGTATATCTTATTTTATATCCATTGAGCTTAATTTTCATCGATTAAGTTAATTTACCACTTTTTGATTTACATGGGAAAATAGTGAGGAAAAATATTGTTAGAGTTGGGTTGGTTCTAATCGTTTTTGGTATCATACTTGTTGTTGCTGGAATAGGTTTGACCTCGGATTACCTCACTGTTAGTCATACATTTGTAAAGGATAAATATTATTATGCATCAAAGGAGATAAACATTACAAGTGATGGCCTGGTAGCTCTTGATGGCAATACAACATTCTACCTTGTTAATGCTAACAATATTTCACTGGTGAATCAAACAAATGTGCAGAATTATTCAATAGCGCCAACTGGACCCACCCATGATGGTTACGGAACAGAATTCCTCGTGGGCTCAGGGTCTTACTACCTGGTGTCGCTTCTAGCTCCCTCAACAGGACTTGTTTATTCTTATACAAGTCACTTCAGCACATTTACAGATCTAGGGATAATTCTTCTGATTGGTCTCTTTCTCATAGTCGTGTCGATAATCATGCTGGTTATTGGATTCGTCTTAAAGGGTAAGAAGAGAGATAAAGAAGAAGATTTTTTAAACGATGAAACACAGTAAAATAGGTACAATTTATGATTGAAATCAAAGATATAAGAAAGGTATACAAAGGAGGGAAGGTCGCTGTAGACGGAATTACTGAAGTGATGGACAAAAGAGTCACAACTCTGATAGGCAGAAATGGGGCTGGGAAGACCACACTTTTGAGAATGCTTTCAACACAGCTTTATCCTACCTCAGGGACTGCTCTAATTAATGGACTTGATATTGTAGGAGATGCTGCTAAGATAAGAAAAATTGTGGCCAGCATACCACAGGAGGCGTCACCTCTTGGAATACTTTCCCCTTATGAACAGGTCAATATGTATCTATTGGGTAGAAAATTCAATTTTTCCGATGCAAAGAAAGCTGCAAACGATGCTCTGGAAACAGTTGGACTGTGGGACGTGAGAAATAAGCCATCAGATACTCTGAGCGGAGGAATGAAGAGAAAAATGTTTGTTGCACTTGCGCTTGCATCTAATGCAGAACTTGTTTTTTTGGATGAACCAACAACAGGTTTGGACCCACTTTCCAGACTTGAGATATGGTCAGCCATCAAGAAACTTTCAGGAAATGTACTGCTAACTACCCACTACATGGAAGAAGCAGAAAATCTATCAGATGTTGTATATCTTCAGGACAGTGGCCATATTATAGATAGGGGAACAGTTAAGAAACTACTATCAAGATTCTCAGGTAAAGTGAGAATTGAATCACAAACAGAACTGTCCGATTCGTTTAGAGTGGGTGGGATATACGTGAAATATGATGCGATTGAAAATTCTGAAACATACATACGGGAAGGCAGGACTGTTAAAAAAATCACACTGGACGATCTTTTCATAATGAGGGGTGTTGATCTTGAATCTTAAATTCATTTTTACCTTTGCATGGTATTATGGTGTGAAGGTAATTGTCAGAGGTCCTTCGTACATTATAGCGTCACTTGTAACGCCTCTTACACTTCTCTTTGTTGTGTATGTTCTCACTCAGGGAGCACTTGTACAATATGCAGTAGTTGGAGGAATGATAACGCTGATAGCATCCATAGGCCTTCAAAGCGCAGGAGATGCCACGTTCATGCGACTTCAGCTAAGAATACAGGAAATGTATGTGGCCAGTGAAGTAACGCCTATAGATTATATGCTCAGTATGACCTTGAGCTTTCTTGCCTTCTCCATACCAGGCATAATTGTGTACAGTTTCCTTGGTTCTTATTATCATTTGTACAACATTTTTACAGCGCTTTACATGCTGTTCCTGATCTTTATACTTATCCTTTCTACTTCTGCAATTTCATTTATCATATCAAGCCTCGTAAACCATGTTAGGAATATATGGGGAATCACCTCAATCCTTTCCATTGTGATGACGGTAATACCCCCAACGTTTTATCCATACACTTATCTTCTCGGGAAGTTCGGTCAGAATGGTCTCATTTATGCACTCTCGCTCTCACCGGCAACTCCTGCAGCGGTGTCGGCACAGATATTCTTCGGGTTAGAGCCATGGAACTATAATGAGTTCATAACAATGGTTATAATCATGTTGATTGAAACCACGGTTTACTTTGCCATTGCAAAATATCTCACAAGATGGAGAGAGCACTGATCAGGTAAATTTTAATTTTTAATTCAATTTTAAACTTACATTCTACTTACACTGTAGCTGAATCCTATACACGTTTAACAATAATTAAATATAATATAAAGATGATATTAAATGAATCCCAGTGTAGAAAAATATTCATTATCACTGAATTTCATGAATGAAAATGAATTCAGCGGAGTATGCCACATTTTATTAAAGAGTGAGGAGGAAAGTTTAATACTGGACGCCAGGGAGATGGAAATAGAAAAGTTACTGGTCAATGGAAAAGAAGCATCCTATTCCTATGATGAAAGAAAGAGAAAAATTATTTTAAAAGAAATAAGAACTGGTGAGGTTGAACTGGAAATCTCTTATAAGCGGAAATATGGAGAGGGACTGGCAGGCTTGTACAGAGCAGGTAAGGGAGATCAGTCCATGATAACAACACAGTTTGAATCCAGTGATGCATCCACGGCTTTTCCCTGCTTTGACAGTCCAGCTATTAAAGCTAAATTTGAAGTCACACTTACAATTAGTGAGGATCAGGACGCAATTAGTAATATGCCTCAGATATCAAACAGGAAGATATCAGAGGGATCAAAAGAAATAAAATTTGATACAACACCACCCATGTCTACCTATCTTCTATACATTGGTGTTGGTAAATTCGTCACAAAAGTAAGAAATCATGGAAAATGTGAAATTATTCTTGCAAGACCGGGGAACGATATGAGATCGGATGACTTTCCACTGGAGGTAGCGGATAAGTGTATAACCTTCTATGAAGACTATTTTGGAATTCCATATGCTCTCCCGAAGATGCACCTTATAGCAGTTCCAGACTTTGCTGCAGGTGCAATGGAAAACTGGGGTGCAATAACATTCAGGGAAGATGTACTGCTAAATAATGAGAATACAGACTCTGAGGGAAAAATATTGATTGCCATAGTTATTGCCCACGAGATCGCTCACCAGTGGCTCGGGAACCTTGTAACAATGAAATGGTGGAATGACCTGTGGCTGAATGAGAGCTTTGCCACTTTTATGTCTTCTATATGCATTAATAGTTTATTCCCTGAATATGAGGAAGAAAAGACATATTATCTAAATGAAACCATAGGTTCAATGGCAAGCGATGCACTTCTGAGTTCCCATCCAATTAATGTAGAGGTGAAGGAACCTGAGGATATAGAACAGGTTTTCGATGATATAAGCTACGGAAAGGGCGGGAGTATTCTAAGAATGATACATCATTATATGGGAGAGGAAAAATTTAGATCAGGACTTTCCTCCTACCTTGAAAAATTTAGATATGGAAATGCAGAAGGAAATGATCTCTGGACTGAACTTGAAAAAAGTTCTGAGTTGAATATATCCTCAATAATGAACAACTGGATAAATCAATCAGGTTTTCCGCTAATAAATGTGGATTACGATGGAAAAAAGCTTAAACTGGAACAGCACCAGTTCCTTCTATCTGGAGAGAAAAGCGAAAAGATATGGAAAATACCAGTTTTTATACAGACAGAAAATGAGGAAATTAAAATCCTGATGGAGAATAGAACCTTTGAATTAGAGGTGAAAGGGTTCCAAAAGTTAAATTCTAGAGGAACGGGATACTATCAAACAATCTATAATGATTTAATGCTGGACAGTTTGAAAGAAAGAATGCAGAAAATGGATCCAATGGATAAGGCCGAGATTGTGGGAGACAGTTATTTCCAGCTGATTTCAGGCAGAATGAGTGCTGAAAAATTCTTCGCCTCTGCAAATGAAGTTGCAACATCTTTTTCAACACCATCCTCTCTTTTACTCGTCAATAATCTTGATCGGTTAAATGGTATTCTGTATGATAAGAATGAGTTTTCAAGATCAAGTGCTAAAATAATCAAGAAAATAATAGAAAGCGGTGAAAGTAAAGGCAGCAAAATGACTATACTTGACCAGATCACCATAAAAAAAGCAAAGATCGCATATGCCAAAGTAAATCATGAGTTTGCAAAGACAGAGTCTGAAAAATTCAATGCCTATTTCAACCTGAAACCTGACGATAGGGAGTTGGTAGCACTGTCTAAGGCAATAGTGGCAAATGATCTGGGTGAAATGATAGCTAAACTTGAAGAAGCAGAGGATGATTCAGATAGGGAGACGCTTATAGTAGCAATGGGATGGGCAAATGGAAAGAAGAACCACAAAAAGATAATCAAATTACTTATACAGGGAAAAATAAAGAAACAGGATGCTCCATCTGCAGTGTTCACACTCGTAAGAAACCCGGATTCGAGAAAGTATGTTGCCAGTATACTTCTTCCCTTGCTAAGAAATATGAGCAAGGCTTTTGGGAACACTGGAATGCTCTCAACGGCTGCATTTATGACAATTCCGTTACTTGGACTCGAGAATGAGGCAAAGGTTAGAAAGGTGATGTCTAAACTTAATTATAATGAGATAAGAATGGGTTATGAGAAAGGATTAGAAATGCTTGAAGTGTACAAAAAGATGAGGGCTTCTATTACCTAGGCCTTTCTCACCACAGTGATGAACTCTTCTATATTCCTGCATATAAATTCAGGATTGTACTCTTTTAGAATTTCTTCAATTCCACTTCCCCAGGTTGCACCTGCACTCCTTATTCCTGCAGCCCGTGCCGCGATTATGTCATAGGGTTGATCTCCAACATATATTGTATTTTCACTGATCGCACCTATTTTTTCCATACACCTAATTATGGGATCAGGTTCTGGTTTATGATATAGTGTATCTTCCTGACCTACAACAGCATCAAAATAGTCTATAAGACCAGTCATGGTTAATAAAAGATACGCAGTGTCACGGTGACTGGATGTTACCACTGCCATATTGATTCTCCTCTCCTTTAGATAATTCAGCAGTTCAATAACCCCTTCATATGGAGATATGCTCTTTATATGCTTCTCGAAAAATTCTCTCCCCTTGAGATAGGCTATTTCCCCCTTCTGGTCATAGAACTCTTTCATCAGTAATTGCACAGGTCTCCCAATGAGTTTAGAATGTTCTTCATCGGTTAGCTTTCTCCCAAAAACTTCCTGAAACCCATAATCCGTTGCAACTCTTGAAAGGGTTTCACTATCAAGAAGCGTCCCGTCCATGTCGAAAATTACTGTTTTAATCATAGAACATCTCTCTTTTATTATTAATCAAACATATTTTCATTTTTCATGATTAATTCAGTTTAACCCAGAGTTCCTTGAACCCATAAACTATTGTACTTTCCTGTGGAATCATCTTCCTGTTTCTGAGTATTTCATATGAATCAAAGTTTTCAGTCATGTACTCCATCGCAATTTTAGCCTCAAGTCTGGCCAGTGGTGCACCAAGACAGTAATGAATGCCTTCTCCAAAGGCTATGTGTCTGTTTTCCTTCCTGCCAATAATGAATTTATCTGCATCTTCAAAAATACTTTCATCCCTGTTGGCTGAACCGATCCACGGAACTATTATGCTCCCCTTCCTGATTGGAACTCCACTCAGATCTGTATTGTCTCTTGCTACCCTGTAAATAGATTGTACTGGACTCCTGTATCTAAGCACTTCCTCTAGAGCCTGTGGAATAAGTTTGGAATCATCTCTCATTGCCTCATAGGTGCCTGGATTTTCACTGAATGTGAGAAGAGCATTTGAAAGCAGGTTAGTTGTGGTTTCATTTCCAGCTACAAGTAGAAGGATAAAAAATCCCAGACTTTCCATCATTGTCAGCTTTTCTCCATCTACTTCAGCATTTAACACGGAATATACAAGGCTTTCGTCAGGGTTTTTCTCTTTTTCTATCATAAGTTTCTGGAAATATCCTTTCATATCTTCTATGGTTTTAGGAAAATTTGTAAAAGAAGTCTCAGACCCTCCAACTATTGTATCTGACCATTTCTTGAACATATCCATATCTTTAAGTGGTATTCCAAGCATGGTTGCAATAACAGTAATGGGAAGGGGTGATGTGAATTCTTTTATTATGTCGACTTCGTGTCCTTCTTTTGCATTCAAGAGGCTTTCTGCTATTTCCCTGATCTGTGGAGCCATTTTTTCAATTGTCCTTGGG
>JAKBGP010000128.1 GCA_021833045.1 Thermoplasmata archaeon | reverse complement strand
GAAAGACATTATATCATGGTGAGTTTCCTTCTCTATCTCGCTCATTCTTGAGATATCCACCCCTTTCTTCAGGATTTTTTTCAGGCTCTCAAGATTTTCTGGAGGAATGATGCCAAGTGACGATTCGACTTCAGCCACTGCGATCTCAAATTGGAGCATAAGGTTGGAACGGTTCTGATCATCAAAAATATGTTTTATCTCATTTCTTCCATATCTATTTTCCAGAGGTGAAACAGTCACATCAGTGAATAAGGTATAATTTTAAAAGCTTTCCCATGCATCATTATGATTTCTATAAGTACAGTTCTCTGAAACCTGTTGAACCATTCCATATATCCCTGTATGATTTGACTGAAATATCCTTTCCAAGATATGATAGAACAAAAGATTCATACTCCCCACCTTCTCCTGAGATATTGATGCCATGCTTGATCTTAATACTGAGCAGTTCGGAAATGAGTTCATGGTCAATGGTTCTTCCCAGATATTTTCTTCCCAGTCCATCTGCAGAAACAGAAACAAGCATTGCCCCGATGCCAGAAGATATAACAGAATTTAGCTCTTTTTCCTGATCCATTAGCCAGAGTGGTGTTAAGGAGACTATTCCCAATTCCGTGCACATTTTCTCAATCCTTGTCTTCTGGTAGTTCGACGCAATGGCCCCGCTGATGAGAGCTTCTGCTTTTGTTTCATTTACAATTCTTACAATGTCTTCACGAAATGTGTCTTCTTTTATCGCTATATTCCGGATGCTGAGAAGTTGGGATACAGCCCCTGCATGGATATGGTTTGGAAAATGGAACATCATTGAATCTTCATGAGGGTATACCGTGACTGTTGCAACGATGTCATGTCCCTGTTCCATCGCAATCAGCGCTGAAAGGAAAGAGTCTTTTCCTCCTGAAAAAAGGGTTATTGATTTCATGATAACATTATATATCGTTTGCTTATATCTTTTCGGTGATACAATGACAATAAAAGTAGGAGATATAGCTCCGGATTTTGAGCTTGCAGACACAAGCAACAAATTGAGAAAGCTTTCTGAATTCAGGAAAAACAACGTAGTTATTGCATTCTTCCCGGGAGCCTTTACAGGTGTTTGCACAAAGGAAATGTGCACTTTCAGGGATTCCATGAGCGCATTCAACAACATGAATGCAAAGGTCGTTGGCATAAGCGTAGATACACCATTCACCCTTGCCAAATTTGCATCAGAGAACAATCTTAAATTCGATCTTCTCAGCGATCACGGCAAGGAGACTATAGGAAAATATGACGTGATTCATAAGGGATTTATCAACATTCCACACTTTGATGTGGCAAAAAGATCTGTATTCATAGTGGGGAAAGACGGAAAAGTCAAATACACCTGGGTATCAGAAGTTCCGACTGTTGAGCCTGATTATGAAAAAATAAAAGAAGAAGTCAAAAAACTCAATTGACTTTATTTTTTAAATTTGAATCAATGATGTAGGACATTTTCCCTCACTTCAAACAACTCAAAAAGTTTATTGATTGGCTATTATTTTACCGTGGATGATCCTTTTTGAAATTGCACTGATAATCTTGATTACTATGGGTTTCTCCATTGCAGTGCTTTTTTCGAAAGTGTCATTGAACCACATACGCCCTGAAAGATTTGCAATGCTATACATAATGGGGGCATCCTTTGTCATATTCATTGAGTTTTTCATATTTCATCTGCTTGGACAGGCCCCTATAGTAATTAAGGTGAATATTTGGATAATACTGGTTGCTGCACTCTTTGGCGCTTTTGCATATTTTTTTGGATACGTGGGACTTAAGAATACCAATGCAGGAATATCCAGCACCATTTTCAATCTGCAAGGGCCACTGATTGCTCTGCTTGGGGCTCTGTTCTATATGGAGTATCCAGGGAATTTGGTTCTTACTGGCCTTGCAATCGCCATAGTGGGCCTTTTCATGATGGGAAGCAGTGGAAATTCCGGAAAGGTCATTAAATTTAACATTCCATTCATATTGCTGAGCATGTCTCCCCTTTTCTGGGCCCTTGAATGGGTGATTTTCTCATTTGTTTCCTACGCAGCACCGATATTTTACACTTTTGTCCTCTACTTCTCCATTTTCATGGTTCTTGTTGTCATGAATATCATTTTAAGACCGCCTTTGATAAGTTCGCCCCGAGTAAGAGCATATGCACTTACTGGAGGATTATTTTCAGGTATTGCCAACGGAGCATATGGAATTTTCATAACTTATTATGGAACGACACTTACAGGTCTTATCACGCTAATATCAGTACCTGTTTCCATCATCCTGGTGGTGGTCATTTTGAAAGAAAGATACGTTAAATTAGAAATGCTTGGCATCGTATTTGTCTGCATAGGACTGTTAGTATCTGCCATTCTTTGATAAAATTGGCTGAAATTTGAAAATAATTTATCTGCGTTTTTGCTAAACAATTAAAATAGGGTGTGAATAAATTTTTTTCGCAGAGAAATATTATTTCTTCTGCGTGCTTTTTCCGAACTTTGCGGGCCACCAGTTAGATTTTCCGAGAACCTTCATGAATGCAGGTATGAAGAACTGCCAGCTGAGGAAAGTGTCAAGCAGAACCCCAAGAGCTATTCCCACTCCTAACTGCTGCATCAAGGGTATTGAACTGAAGTAAAGAGCAGCAAAGGTTACGAAAAGTGTTGTTCCAAGCAGCATGACCACGGCACCATTCTCTTTTACGCTTGTGATTATGCTGGTGTCAATATCGTTCCCTTTGATTATCTCTTCCCTCACTCTCGTGATCATGAAAACATCATAATCTACACCCACAGCAAGAAGTGTTGTAAACACAAATACCGGCATGAATATGATCACTGGATAACCCTGGATATAATGGAATATTCCATAACCTATAGAAAGGGCCACAACGACTGTTCCAATTACCATAAGTATCAGCCTTGTTGGAGAAATTACTGAACTTAGCTGTATAGCAAGAAGTGCGAAAATAGTTATGGAAAGAATAGGAACCAGTTCAAGGAATGCTGACTGTGTTGATGAGTATGCATTTGAAAGAGATTCTGTCAGTCCACCTATGGCTATTGTATAATTTTCATTTCCTGATGCCTGAATATTGCTGTTAAGGACGTTTACTGTGGAGATAGCCTTGTTTTCCCATCCAAGTATGTAAGTCTGGAATACAATCTCGACATATCTCGAATTAGTAGAGCTTATGAATGAGTTGGACTGATTCTCATACAATATTGCCTGTGATGCAGGAACGGATGATGGATTGTATCCTGTAAAATAACCAAATGGCCTTCCCGGACCGTATACTTCCGATATTCCCGAAGTTGAGAGAGTCTTGTTCTCTATACTGTTTACGGTGGACATTTCAGTCTGATTTACTTTCCCATTGACAATAAGTGGAGCTGCGAGGCCCACGACAATAAATCCTCTGTCGAGGAAATCGCCATTAAATGAATTATTTATCTGGTCAATAGCAGTTATTGCCTGGCTCTGAGGTAACAATTTCAGTATGTTGATACTCTCAGGGGTTGCCTGGTAAATATACACCCCGATGATTATTATAACGAAGAACACTGCAATCATGGCATATCTGTTTTCTGTTGTGAATCTTCCAACCTTTTGCATTCTAAGATGCTCCGATTCTACGGTTCTACCTTCAGCAGATTTCCTGAATATGCTTTTTCCATACCTGTGAAGTATAGAAGGAAGGAATGTTGTCGCAAGCATTAGCGATACAAATACCCCTATTGCATTTGCGAAACCAGAGTCACTGAAAAAAGGTATGTTGATAAGCCAGAGGACAACCTGAGAAAGGATAACTGTCAAACCAGAGGTGAATACCGCATGTCCTGCCCATCTCGAAGTGATAATGGTGGGATGCTCGGTCTTGTGAATCAGTTCCCTCCTGTACCTTGCCATGATATATACTGTATAGTCACTGGTCAATCCTAGTATGAATATGAAAAGGAGTGTGGGAGTGATGAAAGATATCTGCGAATGGAATATATAAGTATAAATTAATCCAATTATTCCAAGAGATATTACTGCAGAAATCATGAAAAGCAATATTGGTATAAAGGCTGCCTTGATGGATTTGAAAAATAATCCTATAACCAGTATGGATAGCATTACTCCTATGGCAAGCGCCTTTACCAAACCGGATGATATTTCACTTGAAAGTTGGGATGCAAATTGTTCAGTTCCTGCGATCAGGAATGTTGAACCATGTATTTGCGCAGAAAAGTTTCCTGAGGATGAAGTGACAATATTTGCCTGCTGAGCCGTATAATTTCCATTGAATGTGAATACAAATAACACAGTTTTGTTATTGAATCCAACGAAATTGTGCATAAGGTATGGTGTTGGATATATAGGTAGCCCATAAATGGAATGGTGTGTCATATATGACTGTACAGTCAAACCAGTACTGGAATTTGCAAGTATATTGAAATACGAAGAAAGAGCATTTTTGTTAATTTCAAAAAATGGATTGCCATCAAACTTTATTATTGCGGCTCTCGAAGTAAAGAGAGAGGAGAGATAATCAATAGTGTTATTTGATAATGCGAGTGAACCGTGTGTTGTATTAAAAACCTGTGAAGTGAATCCAAACAAAGTGAAATTGTCCACTGATTCTATCAGATACATTAAAGAAGATGTGTTTGAACCTGTTGGCAGAATATAGAATGGGAAGAACAGTGATGAAAGGTTCAGGGTGGATTGTGTGCTGTTTGATATGAACGCAGAAAGATTCTGATTTCCTATCACAAATATGGATGAGGCATTGAGTGGCCCGAGTGCAGAGAGATATGGGACAAAAGAGCTGTTCTTCAGTGTGCCCTGAGAACTTGTTTGAATATCACCCAAGGGGTTATTAATAATTGAATTGCCTGATATATTGACGTTATGTGAAAATGCATCAAGATATTGTATCTGTATGGATTCATACGGAGTTGAAACACTTTGAATAAATGAAAGTGCGCTATTATATGAAACGTTCAAATTATGACTTTTGATGAAAGCATTTAGATATACTTCCTCAACAATCAAAAATAATGAAGATGAAACATTTGTCTGGTACACAATACCATTATCTACCTGAACAGCCCCAGCATTCCCCTGTAGAAGTGTTTTCATTCCTGATGAAAAAGCATTCATTGAAGTGGATTCGGTGGATATAATACTTTGTACGCCTGTAAACCCAGGAGTCTCATTTAGGGATTTGCTAAGAGATTGTTCATATTTAACAAGAGTACTAAAATCACTGGTGTTGTTGACGTATGTGTTCTGTGTGACGATTAAAATCTGTGTTCCGTTAGAACTTCCATTAGGATCTGACGGGAAATATTGGGAAAGTTGATTCTGTGCAACCTGTGCTTCACTGGTTCCACCTCCAAACGAAGATTGTATATTGAAATTTGTATTGGAAAATACCAGGGTGGCACCATAAGACATTAAAAGAATGAGAATTAACCATATAATTATGATTTTGCCACTATTTTTTGATACCTTTCTTCCTATCTTTTCAAAAGTGCTTTCAAACATTGATTTCGATAAGTGATATTTGTAACCTATTAATATTTTATTATGTTAAGTATTCTAATTTCTCAATTGCTGAAAAATATGGAATATAATTTCTAGCCAATCTCACACTAAAATATATACATAGATTTCATACTTCATTGATGGATCTAGAATATTTCATGACTGAGGATTATGACTTATACAGAGATTATGAAAATTTGATGCTTCAGTTGCCAGAGGATTCCATCACAACCTATGGGGCCATAGCAAAGGCCCTCGGTGACATCAAGGTTGCAAAGGCAGTGGGATTCATGCTGTCAAGAAACACTGATGGAGATAAAATAAAGTGCTACAAGGTAATTCATTCTGATGGTAGAGTTGGAAAATTCACCCATCCCCTTGGTAGTGAAGAGAGAATACGAAGACTTGAAAAAGATGGTGCCATCATAAAAAATGGTTCAGTCTCGAACTTTAAGGAAAAGTGTTATGATGCTTTCAGAACTGATTACCCGCTAAAACATCTTTCTGATCTTCAGACACAACTTTTCCAAGATTTCTCTGAGAAGTTAAACAGTGATTTATATGATCTGTCTGAATACAATGAAATAGGTGCTGTGGATGTTTCATATTATAATCAGAAAGGTTACGGAGTTTTTGTCTACACTTCAGGTGAAAAGATATGTGACATCCTCCCCCAGCTAACGCAGGGGCTTCCCGTTTCAAAGACCGAAGTTGCCATTGGCAGAGCTCCAATCTCCACGGGCGTGAATTTGGGAGTGCCCCTCCCTACAGCGATCAATCCAGCATTCCGGATGTTCATTGCGGCATTCAGGTCCCGATCAATGGTCAGGCCGCATGGGTTGCATTGGTATATGCGGT
>JAKBGP010000127.1 GCA_021833045.1 Thermoplasmata archaeon | reverse complement strand
TGGCTGTAAAATTATAAAGTTTCATTACATTCAATCCCAGTCACATGCTTGTATTTTTGACGGAATACTTAAAAATATAACACAGAACCTTTTAAGTTTTAAGTCAAACTAAGCCATGAAGGGAGACGGAACCTTGGTTCAAAATAATAGACCTTTCTTTGCTATTTATGCTTCTCGGCTTGTTTATGCTATTAACTGGTTTACCATTGCTCCTCCGCTGATTTTCATACAGGAACAGATAAATGTCTCTCCATTTGATATTGGGCTGATCGGTTCTGCTTTTTTTATTGGATTAATGCCGTTCCAGATATTAGGAGGATTAATCACCCTCAGAATATCTCCCAGAATACTGGCAATAACAGGAATGACTCTCATTGGAATTTGTTCAATTCTTTCCGGTATTTCTGATTCATTTCTGCAATTGTTTTTCGCCAGAGTTGTTCTGGGTAATTGTAATCAGAGAATGCCTTCTCTATCTCTATGGAAGCATCATTAAAGTTCTTGAACTCGTTTGGCTATATGTAATCTGTCAAAATCAGGAATAATTGGAATCGGTATACTTTCTGGTAAAAAAATTATTGAAAATGAGCCTTCTGATGGTGCATTTACTCCAGCAGGATTTAGACCTATAAAGATATATTTTTCGGATATACGGTTCTTTGGAGATACTGATAAAATAATAAATGAAAGTATTGCCGAGAAAAAACAAAAAGGAATTAACTATATCTTGAGAGATATTTACAATCTTACAAATAATATAATTACATTTCAAGAAATGCGGGACAATAATTGTACAATTTCCACACAGGGTGCAGTTTCTAAAATTTCCAGTGATAAATACATAAGATTATTAGAATTGATAAGGTCAAGATTGGAGTAATAAATAAAATATATCTTTTAAATTAATAAATTTAGATAGGGTTACGAGGGAGGTATATCCTTTGATGTTTCACTCACTATAGTGAAGGTTTCCGCATAGAGGAAGCCGATTATTATCCATGCAAAGAAAAGATACTGTATGGTGAGAGATATACCTGGTAATGAGTCAATTAATATAAATATTGATATAGAGACTGCAACAATACCGGCTGTTAGTTCTTTTATTCTCCCTTTTGATTTTCTGGTGGCGATTTTTATCAGAGAAAAATCTGCCGATGTATGGATTATAAGATTCATCAGACCCGCTAATGAACCCATGGCAAGGAATGTTGCGTATAATCCAATAAAGTATGTCATTGTACCCAGAACAATTACAAATATTGTAGCTATTAATAATTCAGATAATACCGGTTTACCTTTGTATTTTCTTGAAAATATTTTTGGAAATCTTCCATCTTCGCTCATTGCACCAAAGGTTCTTGAATCGGCCAGTATATACGCAATACCTCCAAGAATGCCATCGCTCAGTGCTATGATAGGTACTATTATTAAGCCCAGTATTCCAAAATGAGTTATAAGATAAATAATCAAATTCCCGGTAAAATTCAATGAACCTAAGGAATAAAAGAATAATGTTGCAAGCAGGCCTCCGAATATCACAACTGTGATTGCTGCCCTTCCAATTGCCTTGCTATCCATCGCATCACCACCAAGTGGAGCAATTGATCCATAACCTGTCGGGATTCCAAGACCAAATATAACTGCAGCAAGAAGGTAGGGTGAATATATTACAGGATTGTAGAAATGCCAGCCTGAACTGTGCAGAAATATTATCGATAATACAACTATTATAGTTATTTCTATTGTTGACATTACCATTGCATATTTTGCTGAAACCTTTACTCCCGCTATTACCATTGTGGAAGCTACTAAGGAAACAAGAAACACTGTAATTATCTGGTTGATACCGAGAACAAATGATAAACCATATGCCCCACCGGCAAGCAATGTTCCACCGTAGGCAAGTGCATATAATAGATACGACCAGCCCGTTTCTATACCTAACCCACCTGAAAGGCCATAAAGGGCATAGATGTAGTATCCTCCACTTCTACGGTATCTTCTTGAAAGAAAATAAACAACTATTCCATTGAAGAATACTACAGTTGTGGCTATCATCATAGCAAATGCTCCTGCAGTTCCAACCATTGCAATCATAACTGTTCCGAATGTTAATAGGGAAATAAAAGGCGCCTGACCGCCAAATGATATGAAAAAAAGTTCAGGAAATGATAATTTCTCTTCTAAATTTTTCCCTTTATTTATAATGGTGCTACTATTATTTTTCATTTCATTTCACCTTAATATTTAAACCATATTATATGGACCTGCATTTTCAGTCTCTGTATATGAAATCAAAAGTTTATTTACACCTTCAAATATATTATAAATTGTTTAAATTTAAAAATATCAACTATTAATCTCTGTATGTGCTTTAACATACTGATGGACATCCAGCATTTCAAGTATTATAAATCCTAATATTATAAAGCCTAAAACAAGTTCTATCACGTATGTATCAGATGTAAGGAGCGAGTATATAAATACAAATCCAGATACTATTATTCCCAGAACACCAATGCCCAACTCTCTGATTCTTCTTTGAGCTCTAACAAGATTTTCCTTGAACAATGAGAAGTTTGCTGTTAGATGAACCATCAGATTACCCAGTCCTGCAATTGATCCTAAAGCCAGGAATATGACAAATGCATTTACAAATATCAAGACAGGCATAAGTATTATCGCTGCTGCGATTAAGGTTATTATTCCAGCTATGACGGGCGTTCCTCTCTTGCTGTGCAGTTTGCTTAAAGCTTTGTTGATGACTCCTCTTTCTGACATAGCGTATAGATTCCTGGAAAACGCTGTAAGAAAAGCCAGAGAGCCCAGAATCCCATCATTTATTGCTGCGAATAATAATAAAGGTAAAGCAATTGGTCCAGCGATCTTATCCACTATGGTGATAACCGGCAAATTTGATGATACAAGTGCTGAAAATGAGTGTGTAGCAATTCCATAGTCAACTAGGGAGTATAATACCAGTGCTTCAAGGGTTCCTCCTATAATTATTACAAGAATTGCCGCTTTTCCAACATTTCTTTTAGCGTTCTTTACCTCACCTGAAACTGGTGTAATAGCACCGTATCCAGTAGGTATGCCAATGGCGAATAAAATTCCCAGGAATATGATTGCTGGAGATGGGATGCTGGTAAATGGATTATATACCAGGAAATGAGCGCCATAAAAACCTGCTGCTATAACTCCCACTAGAACAACTAATTCCAGACTTGCTGAAAAGACTGCATATTTTGAGGATGGTCTTATACCCAGTAAAAGAAATGCTCCTGTTGGAATGAAAACGATCAGGAATGCAACCAGTGGTGGAATCACTATATACGGTGAAACAACATAGGTCAGGACAAATATTGACCCGGTAATGTAACCACCGGCATACAGTAATGAATAGAAAAGATATAGCCAGCCTGTTTCAAATCCAAACCTGTGTGATAATGACTTGTAAGCATAATTAAAGTATCCCCCCGCCTCATCATGTTTTCTTGATAAGTAATAAACACCTGCGCCATTAATTAAAACCACTAGAGTCCCTATGATAAGCACAATTGGAGAGAAGAACAGTGTCAGTATCAAAGCTGCGGTAGCATATGTTAACATCGAAAGAAAAGGTGCCTGACCTCCGAAGGACATAAAAAATATGTCTGCGAATCCAACACTTCTTGTTAGCTTACTCTTACTTTCTATATCTATATCCTGAATATTTTTGACATTTTCCATTTTTGCTCTTAAGGTTACAGACATCGGGGATATATATACTTTATGGGTTACTATACCATATATATTCAATTTAACAATATAAATTAATTTTATGTAAAAATTGAATTTTTTGTTAAAATTTATTGAAAATATAAGAAAAAACGTATCAAAAATTATTAAAATTAAAAATGTGGAATTTTATTTATTTAGACTTCTCAAAATTGAGGTCATTATGTAAAGCAGCAAGTACAAGGTATCTAGATATAGACACTCCTTCCAACAGGGCTTTCTCCTCTATTATGGCTTTTTCTTCTTTTCTAATATACACACTTATCTTGTTATATTTTGTAGAATTTAACACAATAATATTAATACTTAATACATTATAAGGTTTGTTACACTTGAGAAAAGATAATATAATATCTTTACTGTAAATTCTAATGAGGATTTCTAATAACCCTCCAGAAAACGCCATTACATTTATTCATGAAATACGCACGTTACTGTAAGAGTGATTTACTTGATCATGCAATAAAAGAAAAATACAACACCATGAAGATAAATGATCCATTAATATTCGTAAAGAATGCCATAGACTGAGAAGCATTCACACCATTGTTGAATGATCTGTATCATTATGATACAGATCGAGATTAAAGAAAAAACATACCTGTAAAGATCATGATAAAAGTACTGTTCTTGCAGAGAATGCTCAACATGGTTGAACAACAGGCAGAGACACAAATAAGGGATAGAATATCATTCATGAACTTTCTTGACTATCCATATCAGTATCCTGATGCTAGGACCATATGATTGTTTCGTGAGAGATTATCAAAGACTGGAAGGGACAGGATCATATGTAATGAATTACAGATACAGCTTGAACTGAAATGAATAAGGATTAAAAAGGGATCAGCACAGGATGCAACATTCATCACATCAGATCCTGGACATGTGAAACATGAAGAAACAAGATCTGAAGGTAAAACAAGAAGATCAAAGGATGGTTCATTCACAAGAATAACAGTAAAACGCTTTTCGGATAAAAGGGACATACTATTGTTGATGATAATATTCCTGTTCCAATGATTCATACAGAGACGCTGACATATAGTCGGTACGCAAACTATGATTATAAATTTATTTGACTGCATACTAAATTATGTAATATAAGAGCTCTATAAGCGGGTTTTTTCAGATGTAAAAACTGCAAATGATTAAAAAGATTAATATTTAAAACATAATAATTAACATAGGAGGATTTCTATTCTTTACCCTATTTTTTTAGGTGTATGGGACAATTTAATGATTTCCTTTGAAAATTAACTTACTTTAAGTCACGCACTTCTATAATTATCTCTCATTATCCTTATTTCTTCTAACAAGATTCACATGTTTCACTTAACTGTTACCTATGGAAATAAGAATACTCTTTTGATAATTGTAAACGCTCATACAGTAACATGCGTGTTTCATGAATATATATTGCGGTGTTTTCTGTGAGGTTATTAGAAATCCTCTGATGATATTTACGAGATAATTGATTTAAATGAGTCTGTGAAATTGATATAAATAATGATCAATGAGATCCAACATCACTGGATGATTGTTCATAAGTATGCAGTGTGTGTTGCCTTTCAGTGACTGGTATTTGTTATTCAGGAATGAATGATGGACCTTTTTTACTTCCTGAATTTGAATACATATACAACTACGCCAATCACTGCAGCAGATCCTATGATTCCAGACGCTATTGCTATTGATTCTATGGGTGATAGTCCTGGTTTTGAGATCTTCTTAAGATCATATGTTATGTTTACGCTTTTTCCATTGGTAACCGTGATATTGTCATAATATGTTCTGTATCCCTTTGCAGAGATGATCACGTTGTAGGAACCTGCTGCCACTGACAGGTTCAATGATCCTGTGGGAGACAGCGTTACCTTATGACCATTTACTGTAACTTTTCCGTCTGATGGTGATATCTTTCCTGTTATGTATGAATAGTGGAGATATGTGACTGTCTCTGTGATGTTCCTTCCATTCATGGTTATTGAGAACTGTTCTGTTGTTGTATAATATGCAGTTGTGTTTGCGATTATGAATCTGTATGTTCCATTGGTCAATAAGAATGTTATGGGAGAACCTGCTGGAGCATTGCCTGATCCAGCACCTTTTACATACCATGATATTCCGGATGGTAATCCTGATTCTTTGAATGTTACTGTATATAATACCTTTGAAAATGTTATTGGTTCTGATACAGATGCACCATTCACTTTTAATAAACCTGAAGATGGATTTGGTTCGTAGATCTTGTCTGTTGTTGATATGGAATATGAGTATGATCCATTGGTTATCGTAAAGGAGTAGTATGATCCTGATACTGCTCCAGACTTCATACCATTTGATAGATTTACATACCATGTTGATCCTTGGGGTAATCCTGATTCATTAAATGTTAATGCGTACATTTGCAAGCTGAATAATAGATTAACCTGTTTGTTTGAACCTTATACTAATACAGATCCAGATATGTTCATGTAATCTGTTGATGTTGCATGATATGAGTACGATCCATTGATTACATGGAATGTGTATGATGTGTTTGTTAATGTGTATTCTACATTATTGAATGTTAATATCCATGATGAATCTGGTGGTAATCCTGATTCTGTGAATGTTATTGCATACAAAACCT
>JAKBGP010000126.1 GCA_021833045.1 Thermoplasmata archaeon | reverse complement strand
ATTGATGATACATATTTTGTGGAAAGGGATAGAATTTACAGCATATGCATTACAAATTACAATTCTATCAATTCAATACGCCAATCTATAAACAGTATCTATCCTCTTCTTTTAGATGAAAGGTTTGAGTCGGTTGTAATAGACAATTATAGCAATGATGGCTCATACGAATACCTATCTGATTTATTTAAACAGAATATCATTACATCACTAATCAGGATAAAAAGTAACAGAGGCACCGGGAGAAACGAGGCATTCATGCACTCCACAGGTCGATACATAATTGCAAACATCGACATGGATGTAATCTATGATCACAGGAGAATCCTGAGGGCGATACACGAGTACCATTCAAGATTTGAAGGCAAAGTTCTCTCGGTATATGGTATGATGATTATGCCACGCAAGATCGCCAGCTTACTTGGTGGGTGGAAGAATCTTGATAGACATGAAGACAACGAGATTGCTTTAAACGCTTTTTCCCGTAATTTGCATGCCCAGGACCTGAGCATAAATGTAGTGATTGATCACCTGAACAGAAACAGGAATCATTTGTCAAGAGTTAAAGTTGGATACCTTCACTATAGAGATTTTATGAGAATCGGGTTCAAACCATCAGATGCTGGAATTAAGGAGATATTAACGCCTGAGTTCCTCATAGCACTGGTTTTATACAGGTTTAAACCAAACTTCAGATACCGTGAATTTTCCGAATACTTCAAAATCTGGAAAAGCCAGAAAGTATATGGTGAAATCATTAAAAACGCGGATAAAGTCGAAGAAAATGTTAATTAGTTGAAATGATCTATTTGTTTGTGCAACCCCCTGATTACGATAACTACGATTACGTAAATGAATGGAAAGACAGGGATATACTCGACCTTGCGGAAAGGAAACTTATTAAGAAACTGGCTGGAAATCCTATTAAAACGCTCGAAATGGGTGGTGGTTTTGGAAGAATTACGTCCGTACTGGAGAAAATTAGCGGTGAGACTTATATGGTTGACTTCTCAAGCAGAAATCTAGGAGAGGCTAAAAAAAGGTTGACCCGTACACATCTGATTCAGTGCGATTTTATGAACCTTCCATTCAAGAACGGTATGTTTGATCTTATAGTAATGATAAGAGTTATGCATCATATCAGCAATCCAGCTCATGTCTATAATGAAATAATAAGAGTTGGAAAGAGAGGTGGAACATTGATTCTTTCAGTGCCTTATGCGCCACTTTCTAAGATGAGGGAGAGAGGGGGAATAAGAGAAGTGACGACGAACCAGGGCATTCACAGAATATTTTATGGTCCGCTTGAATCATATTTCGACAACAGACTAAAGCTTGAGGGAATATTTGGAACCGGCCTATTCGATAACAGGATTGGTAAAAGATTGCATAGATTTGCCTTCCTTAGTTCTTTTGACACATCGACCGCGAAGTTATGGAAATTAAAAAATAATTTATTTCTTAAATTCAGATTTCCTGACTGACTCAAACAAACCAATTGCAAGATTTTCAATCAACTTTTTCCTGTTTTTCTCCCCAAGAAGGATATAAGTTAACAGATTTGGAAGAATGAACTTCATTGAATGAAGAAGTGCTTTCCAGACAAAAAACATTTCATTCGAATGCACTTCGCGCATATAGGAAAACCAGTTAGAGATCTCAAGCTTCACACGTTCCGGATCATTGCGGGCATGAACCGACCAGTAACCGAATTTTCCCGGTAAAGTGACATCATGATATATCTTTGCGTATGACGTTGCGATTACTCTGAAACCTGCCGATTTTAGTTTTAGTGCCAGGTCCCCAGAACTGTTTACCTTCAGATCAGTGCTAAAACCGTTTACACTTAACAGGGCTTTCCTTTCTATCATGCTTGAATTCGGGAGCGCGTCAACATCGTATAATCTGTTTTCCAGTTCAACATTTCTCATGTTATTTCTGCCTATCAGATCATGCTCCCATTTTCCCTTTTTGAACGGTGTCGCATATACCCAGACAAGTTCAGGGTTGGCAAGATACATAGCTGAAGGCATAACCGCTGCCACGTCATCCTGCGAAGAAAAGGCATCAATTACAGGCTGAAACGTTTCCGCACCAACTACATTATCATCGTCAATAAAGAAAAGGTAATCAGATGAAGCAAGCCTAGCTCCAATATTCTTTGCATGGGAAATGAATATCCTGAAAGAAATTTTCACATGAATAATTCTAATTCCCTCTATGGGTTTTATGCTGGAATGAACCTCAGAATCATCTATTATAATTATTTCTTTTAGCTTATCAACTCTGTGTTCTTCAATGCTTTTCAATAATGTGTTCAGTTTTGAATGCCTGTTGTGAGTGGGTATAATGATGCTGAAGGATTCTACCATATTATGATTCATTCTCTCTCCTCAACACTACAATGATATAATCGGCAAAATTCTTAATAAAAGGTATTGAGGATGCCAGTTTGTCCAATCTAAAAAGCATTTTTCTATTTGACAGTCTCTTCGCAACCCGTTTAAAATTGTATGGTGGAATAATTGTGCAGATTCCTGCCCTTTTTATTACCTTGAAACCTCTTATGTTAGAAAAAACAAGAGGGTTTTTAGGTCTCGTCGCAGTAGTAAATCTGGAAAAATCAGGCAGAACATTGCCTTTATTTTTCTGTTTTATATATTCGAATCTGCCAAGCAGCAGGGAGATCATTATATCCATGAAACCAAATCTGTTCCAGTAGGCTCCAATAAATACTCCACCTTCTTTCAGGTTCTCTCTTAAAGTTGCCTCAACAGTTTCAATCTTCTCTAAATCCAGATACCCAAAAGTGGTAAAAACAATATCATATTTCCTTCCGGTGCTAACAAAACCTGTCGATACCTTTAGCATTTCAACGTCAATATTGCTTAAAAGCTTTGAATTTTCTCTCGCCCTGCGGATCATTTCATCTGACAATTCAGCACACGTCAGGAATACTTTTGTTCCAATGGCCGCTGCCTCCATCAAAGTTCCACAACCAATTTCAAGAATCTTCATCCCATCCCTGGCGAAATGAGATAAAAGCATTGAGGTTCGAATCCTCATATATACCTCAACTGGATTCCCTTTGACGGATGACTCATAATCTTTTGACACCTCATCAAATTCATTCTCTAGGATTTTATATCTGCTCCTTACCGGTTCGTCAGATTTTTCAAGAAGGAAGGCAGTCCCGGAAGACAGATTATGTCGTTCAAGATGACCCGCCCCGTATTTTCTCTTAAAAGACTCTATCAGAGGGCCCACACTCTCCTCACTGGCAGAATATGTGTTTCCATGTATATATGCAAAGGAGCAGTTTTTCAGTTTTCTCTTCCACTCGCCGGTTATAATGATATGAAATCTATCTCCTTCAAGAATATAATTAACCAGAAAGGTGGAAAGATATGGATCTGGAAGCTGAACTTCCAAGTTGTATTCACCTTTTTCTGAAGACATAAATTACCTCATCCCCAAGAGATGAAAAAAAAGGAAGTGATGACAGCACTTTTTCTAAAAATGTCAGAAAACGTTTCGCAAAGTTTGAAGGAATCTTTTCCGCAAGATAAGGTGGAAAAATTATAGCAAGCCCCTTTTTTTGGATCAGTTTAAACCTTTCAAATATTGATAATATTTCACCTGGAGAATAGTACTGAGATTTAACCTTCTTTCCAACCACCTCGACGTAAGTTGTTTCTCCGGCACGATCTTTTATCCTTTCGTTTTTTCCCAAAATAGAGTAAAGAATAGACTCACCTAAACACCTCCTGTTTCTAATTGAAAATATCAAAACGCCGCCGTCTTTTAAAGAATGGTAAATACCATTCGCAGTTTCTCTGATTCTGGGTTCAGTGTTAAGTGCCCCGTTAAAGGAATATATCAAATCAAAGGAATCACCCACTAAGTCAATATCAGATGCAGGTCTCTTTACTGAAGTAAATTTATCAGCGATTCCCAACTTTTCCATTTTGTTTCTTGCAAAATTTATCATTCCGCTTGAAATTTCCAAGCAGGTGATTTCATTTCCAGTTTCAAGTACAAACCGGGCGGCCTCCTCCCCGGTCCCACATCCGATCTCAAGAACCTTCATACCCCTTTTGGAATGCTTCAAAAGAGTGCTCATTTCTAAAGATCTTATGTTGACGTTTATAAAATTAGAGAGTATTTTTTTATCGTAAATAATTGATGCTTCCGAGAAAATTCGATCCAGATTTTCATAGTATTCTTCCACTGTAAAGGTAAGACATATTAATCAATAACTATTTTTCTAATTCATGGAAGGATAGAACTCCAGATTGCTCAATATAGACGAAGCTCCGGTTTTAATATTTAGATCCGTTTTCGTAAATTGAGATCAATGAAACTGTCCCGATCAGAATTACTTGAGGTTGCTAATGGGATTGCAAAAAAATCGCCCTTAAAACCATTCCCTGAATTCTACCTGAAAACCAAAGGCATGGATCCTTTCAAGATACCTTATGGAGAGGAAGTAACAATGTTCAGAAAGGATGAATTCACGGTTGTGATGGTGGGCTCCGAGCCGTTCTACTTTATGTCCCACAATCTCGCTAAATTTATTTTTTTTGCTGCAAAGAGAGGGGAGCAGACCGTCATGATACCCGATATTGATAGCATTGCGACCTCTGTTAAATTATTTGAAAACGATTTAGATATAACACTATCAATAATAAACAAGGAATGCAGAGGTCTAGACGACAGCGAAATTGACACCGTCAAACACGAAACATCGTCTTTGCTGGGATACAGTGAAATTTTCTGATGGGTATTACAAATTACATCAGTTTGCAATTATATGCCGTGCCTATCCAACTTATTTAGGAAAGCCTTATTTCGCACATTTATTGGTAAAGTTTAATAGTGAATTATTTAATATCTAATAATGGCAAATAACGATTCTAAACCCTCCAGTCTCCATATGTTACAGGGTATATTTTTCCTGATCGCGTTTGTAGTCACTATCTTGATCATCTCTACCGACAAGAACCTTCAGACTGATTTCGGTCTTGTAAAGCCATACTTTTATCACTGGTATGGTCTTCTTGCTACCGGGATACTTTCACTCATAGGGGGTATCGTCTTAATAGTCAAACATGACAGGATGCTTGAAAAGGTCGGAGTTGCTGGATCAGCAATAATAGCTATTTTTCTGGTTGCGGATATCGCAACCTACAGTACAACGCACTGGTTTCCATCTGCAGGTGCTATGGCAAATTATCTATTCGGCGTGACATTTGACAAGGCGTATGCCAGCTCCGGTACCTACATACCAGGGTTATATGACTTACTGTTCGCGGTTTACATTTTAACGCTAATCATTGGTGTCTTTGCAGTTAGAAAAAAATGAATCCTCAATGAGAATTATTCAAGAACAGTCACAAATTCCACCTTCCTTCTTTTAAGAAAGTGAATGATTTCATACAAAAACAGAGCAGATGACATTGTACCGTAAATCACAAGAACGACAAAGTTCCCTGTAATCTTCTGCCGGAAAACATCTATTTCTCCCAAAGAAGATGCAATGTAATTCCATGATATATCTGGATTTAGAAAATAGGTGAAGCTGTAATCAAGTGCTATATACAAGGAACCAAGAAGCGAATAGATAAACAATTTCCTGCGGTCACCCATTTCGATCAAGAATGGCAACAACCAGATCAGATACTGTGGGTTGACATAATTATAAGTTACGAAAAATATCAGCATAACGATGACAAAATATTCCTCTATTTTCAATCCTTTCTTAATCGAATAAGCAGTAAAGATTATGTACAACGGTATAAAGGCATACAGGAACAACGAGGGGAAGCTGGATATGCCGAGATCAACCGGTATGATCTGCCAGGTTAAGCCCTGGGCAGAAAAAATATTTGCAAAATCAGGAGTTGATCGCCCGATGATTATCGTCTGCAGGTCAAGCAATGCATTCCCCGATACAGCATAACCAAGTATTACAGCAACAAGAACTAGTAAGACTGGGATCAGCGTTTTCACCTTATTTCTGCTTTTAAATAAGAGGTAGGGAATTACAAAAACCGGAAATATCTTTATTCCAGCCCCGATAGATGCAAAAAGTGATGCCTTGAAATCCTCCCCTTTCCTGTAATATACTATACCCTGCACCAGGAAAGCGAGTCCAAGTACGTCAAGCTGACCCCATGCGATGCCTACAACAACAGCCAGTGGGTTGAGCAGCCAGCTCTTCCATGGTGTGATTTTTGTTGTTTTCTCAAGATTTCTGGCAATCCAGAAAAAAGAGATGACAAATGGCAGTTTATCCAGAAGGTAAAGAACAAAGAGATTGGATCCTTCGAGCAGCCTCCACGATGAATATATGTTACCGAAGTTGAGAAGGTTGAAACTGCTCTCATTGTATGAGATCAGGGGCATCCCCAATATGTACC
>JAKBGP010000125.1 GCA_021833045.1 Thermoplasmata archaeon | reverse complement strand
ACGAAAACTATGGATGGATACTCTGTATCCTATAATAGCACAAGTGGCTTTATAAAGGATGTATCATATGAATATATGACAGGTGGCCATGTGACTTTGGCCAGTGGCATATATGTCAATGGAACACAAATCAACACAAACATGTTCCTGAAAAATGAGATATCCCTGGATAGTGGGAGAGTGGTCATATTTGGAAACAATGTACCTCAATCCATTGGAATAATGACAGGTTCAACTGGACACAGCAATATGGATATACACCTCAATGAAAGTGCAAGAGTTTTACAAAGCAATTTCAGGTTGAGTTCATCTAGCCAGTTCCAGTTCGGCGGAATGGGAATGAAAACATACTCTGGGATGCAGTTCAGATCCTATGAAATTATGAACGGAAATTTCTCAGGGGTCATAGTAACAGATGGAAAAGTTTCACTGACAGGGAGCAACTCAAACACAGTAATGAGCATAGAACAGGTTAACAGCACATTTATGGAAAAGATAACACCTTTATTCGCTGTGTTTGTTACATCACAGAATATACAGAATTTGCTTCAAAACCATAAAAACCAGCTACTCAGTAATAAATTCGCCTACAATGCCACTACCGGAAAGGTTGTGGGAAAGTATGTGAGTTTTCAATTTAATAATTCAACCAATACTGTAAGCAACATGAATTTAACCAGTCACAGCATAAACTCAACCTTATTTTCCTCGGTGAAAATATCAGGAAATGGAACAATTGGTAAGGGATTCAACATACCATCATTCAAAATTGGAAGTGTGGATACATACGGTTCAATTTTCTTCTACGCAAATGATACTTACATAATGACAGTACATGACAATCCGGTTGCACAGTCCTCATACATTGTAAATAATGGTACAATAATCTTTTCACTGCCTGATCATAGCAATGTGTCTATGCTCAGAATGAACGGTTTTGATACCCGAGTTAATGAATCAATGGTACTATCAGGATCATCTTTCCAGGAAAAGGAAATGTTTGGTCTGAACAACAGGGTAAGCTTTGGAACAGAAGTTTTAAAAATAAACACACCGAATGTTACAGAGATGATGGTAGTAAATGGAGGAAATATTACAGTGAAGAATAACTCAACCATTACAGTAAAAACAGGTAAATACGCAATGATAAATGTTGTAGTTCCACCTGGATTGCATAATCTTGGAAAGTATGAGAAAAGACTGGATAACGCTCTAAGTTCAGGTAAAATCGCAGCTGAACTTTCAATTAATGGAAACACAAATTCACAGAACTTCACAATGTCATTTAACTCCACAGTGATCACAAATATAACATCTATAAGCTCAGGTCATGCGATCATATCAGTGAGTGCACTTCCCGGACATAAGCAAGGAACTAATGTGGTAATATTCCTTTCCAATACT
Organism: Thermoplasmata archaeon; assembly: GCA_021833045.1. The sequence continues at coordinate 5,043 of JAKBGP010000125.1, read as the reverse complement.
TTTCTGCAGAATTCACATAATGTCTACATCAAGTTTGATGGAACAGTCATAAGCTCTATGAGCATGAACGGGCTTTTGAATGACACAAGCTCAGTTTCGGCAGCCTATTCTGTTTACGCTGAGAGTAACGGTGATCTTGTAATAATGCACATTCCTCACTTTTCAAAACATACTATAGAAGTATCTAACACTGAATTCCCATCTACAACCGCAACAGTCAGCTCACTCTTAATTCCAGTAATCGGAGTAGTAATTGCCGCAGCCGTCATAGTAGGGGCAGTCGTTTTCATTAGAAAAAGAAACAACTGAACTCTTTTAAAATTTAATTTTTTATTATATCTTCAAGTAAAATTTTTCTTGCATATTTTCTGGAAACAAGTATTTCTGTTACTGTATCTGGGAGGAAGACTATATCACCCTTATGAAGATAAAAATCTCCAACAGACGTTGCCACAGGCAAAAAGTCAGCAGTTACAGAAACAGTTGACATTTTTTCAGCCTCTGTTCTGATCTTCTGGCCGTTCTCAATTTTTCGTTCCCCATCACCTGTTTCTGGAGTGGAAATACTTTCTTCATTTTCTTCTTCCTTTCCTGGTTCCTCTTCAGGTTTAATTATTCTCTCAAGATAGGCCATCATTTTGTTGTGATTTTCCATTATGAATGTTTTTTCCTCAGGTGCCAGAGGCTCATAAGTCTTCGAACTGATGTCAAACAATGAATCTCGAAGCAGTTTTTCATATCTCTTTAGAAGGAAATTTCTCAGGTTATTCTCCAGTTTTTCCTTCTTGTCCATGATCTTTCTGTAATTCTCTATTCTTGATTCAGAAACGCTTTTGGCCGCCATTTCATTCAGGGTCGTAAGCGCTTCCCTTACTTCAGTATAAAAGCTAGGTTTTATCCTCTGAATAGACTGGCTAGAACTCTCTATTCTGTAGTATTCTCTTATTTCTTTTGTAATCCTCTCTATTTCTACTATTGATAAACCCATCTTTTCTGATCATATATCATTCTTGTTAAAAAATATATATTATTGTAGAAGGCATTTGAAGGGTTCACTTCCAAATATTTCTAAAGGGAGATCTCTGAAGGTATTTTTAAATGTTTGTTCCCATGAATCAGGATAGTTCTGCCTTATCATATTTGCTCGAAGCGGAACAGAATCCGGTGGAAGAAATCTATTGTCATCTTTTGGATCATTTATATAATCGGTCTCCAGAAGAAATTTCTTTTTGGTAGAAATCGATTCCCTCACAAACTTTCTGGTAGCTGGAATTGAAAAATTCATTTTTGAATCTTTCAAAAGATTTGATGGTAGAGCATGATGCTTTATAATCTTCGTTGGATTAAGACCATTCCTCCTTGCAAAATCTTCCATTTCCTCTATTCTTGCATTATCCAGATCTTCCGTATGCAGTATTGCAGGGCATTCCAATTCTCCGCATCTGGAAAATGCATATTCCAGAAGATTATTCGATTTATCTATAATCAAATCTGAGACTGGAAAATGAGGCCTACCTATTTCTCCCATGGCGTTGGTGACTCCCTCCTCAATAAGTTTTGCCGCAAGATCTATACCATTTTTAACAATATTCTCTGAATCCAGATTCATCTCAGAAAAATGATTGTAATCTAGAGGATACGGTCCAAGAGTGACCAGTACTGTCAAACCTGTTTCTCTTCTTACAGCATTCGCCATGCTGATTGTTCTTTCATATATTGTTTTATAATAATTCTCAGATGGGAGAGAGTAGTCTGGAAGATTGGTAAGATTGATTGCATTACCTCCAGCCTTCTTGAATCTTCTAGCTCCTTCAAGAAAGTTATTTTCATAATTGAGGTGAAAATGATTGTCAAAAATTAGATAACCATCCATTAGAAATCAACCAGTCTCTTCTGCCTCTTTTGATTTCTTATAATCCACGACAGATCTTTTGCATTTTCGATACCCAGTTTGGATTCCTTTAAGAATTCATCATTAGAAGAAAATCTTACTGGCCTGTTTTTTAATGCTTCTCTGACAGAACTCCTTATAACCCATACCCCTAAAGGAGAATGATATTCTGAACCAATGGTTCTTACAACGATTACCGAGGCCTGTTTTCCTATGGACCTGAGGTATCTTGCAACCGATAATCTTGCTGCATAGTATGCCCCCGTTATATTCGAAGCATAGTTAGTTCTTCCCTTAATCCCTTCATAATCAATGGAAACAGAACCCTGACCCCACAGGGAACCTCTATTCCATTGTTCCAGCATTTCAAAGGAGAAAGGTCCTGGAAAGAGTACAACCTGAAATGAATTACCCACATAGTTCATGTTGAATTGCATGATATCCGAGATCCATGGTGAGTGAATTATATCTTTCTTTAATTCTTTGAAAAGAATATCATCAGTAGCAGTTATTGCCCATCTCGTGGGCACCATCTTCCTCTGGTGATCTATTCCTATCAAACCACCAGCAAGTATGTTCTGCAGATATTCTGGCTGGAATCCCTCCTGGAATAGTTTAAACAGGCCTTCCGATGATTTTAGATCATTATCTCCATGAATGTAATCAACCATCCTTGGTATCTTAGGGTTTCCCGTAACTCTAAGGTTTGATACCATTGCAGTTGATCCAACCGGGGTATCAAAAAAGTCACCCGTGTCTGGTCCATGCATGGAGAAATGTTCAGTCTTGAATGCAATTTCAAATGGTTTTATGGAAGAAGCACTTTCCAGTATATATTCGTGAAATTTTTCATCCGGTCTCCTAATCGACATTTTTGAAGCCGTTCTATAGACATTCGAATTCATGGAAATCACCTCTTCCAGTTTCATTCCAAATCTTTCCTTTCCGTAATCAAAAACATCAGGATTAAAGAGGGCAGTTGGACCGGCAAGAACCTCCGGATAACCATAACTACCAACAAATATGCCAGGAGGTGTGTCAGCTTCAGCATCTCCGCTGACCATTTTTAACTCTAGACCACTGGATTTTAAATTTTTTATTATGGGGCAATATCCAAGTCCACAAAGATTCTTTTTTGCCTTACATGAACTGCAATATGGAAACACTATGTTATACATGAATAATGAACTAATAATTTTATCTTTTATGTAACGAATAACTTTTGCCATGAAAGGAATATTAAATCTAACTTTCACTTCATATCAGAGTGTAATGTATGAAAATTCAAAGTCAATAGAGCAGGTTGGCTATGTAAAGAGAAATGTGTTATTGTTCATATCATTTTTAATAACGTGTAGGTATTAATTGGTTCTTCGAAGGGATATTACATAGATTTTCTTCTGAAAAATTTTGAAACTTTAGTATGCGTAATCATAGGCGGGTACAAACAAACACTCTCTTATTCTAACAAAGGAATATAGACCAGTGATTCCTCTCAAAATAAGAATCAAGTCATATTAATAATACAGACCGGTTGACGCAAAGCAACAAAAGGAAAAATTAGAAAAGATTTATTAGAGAAACATGTTAAGGGAGTTAAGGTGAAAATAAATGCAACAGGGACAAATGGCATATGATAGAGCAATTACAGTTTTCTCCCCTGATGGGAGACTTTTTCAGGTTGAATACGCAAGAGAAGCAGTAAAAAGAGGTTCCACTGCTCTTGGAATCAAGTTCAAAGATGGTGTGCTTCTTATCTCAGAAAAAAGACCAAGAAGCAAGTTAATGGAACAGAACTCTCTGGAAAAAATTCAGTTAATCGATGATTTCGTAGGCTGTGTTACATCAGGTCTTGGAGCCGATGCAAGGGTCCTAATAGATTTTGCAAGAATTGTAACACAACAGGAAAAGGTTAGCTACGGGTCTCTGGTAAACATAGAAAATCTTGTCAAGAAAGTAGCAGACCAGATGCAACAGTACACACAGTATGGTGGAGTAAGACCATATGGGGTATCTATAATATTTGCAGGTATAGATCAGGTAGGAGCAAGGCTCTTTGATTCAGATCCATCTGGAGTCATTAACGAATACAAGGCAACTGCAATAGGAGCAGGGAGAGATCAGGTTCTTAACTATCTTGAAAAGGAATATAAGGAAGACGCAGACGAAAAGACAGCAATTGGTATTGGTATTGCAGCACTTAAATCTTCAATGGAGGAAGGAGCAGAATACAAGACTCCAGAAGTGGCATCAATCAGAAGCGACTCAACTTTCAAAATATTTACCAAGGAAGAAATTGAGAAACTGGTAAAATAAAGAAAAGATTTAAAACCAATATTATTTTTATTACACCATGAACGAAGCAAAAGTTATTAAGGATGTTTTAAAGGGAAATAAGAGTGTAGCGGTAGTCGGAATTAGCAATAAAACTGACAGGGATAGTTATAAAGTTTCCAAATATCTAATGGATCATGGTTTTAAGGTAATACCAATCAACCCAACTTTTGATCAATGGGAAGGTCTCAAATGTTATCCTGACTTAAAATCAGCGTCAAAGGAACACAAGATAGATGTTGTAGATATCTTCAGAAAGTCAGAGGCAGTTGTTCCAGTTGTGGAAGAATCCTTAATCATAAAGCCAGAGTTTATATGGATGCAGCTTGGTGTAGAGAATATGGAAGCGGCAAAACTTGCTGAAGAAAACTCCATAAAAGTCATAATGAATAAATGTATTATGGAGGAACATAAGAAAATGAATGTCGGGGTAGCCTAGCCCGGTAAGGCGGTAGATTCGAAATCTACCGCTCTTGTAGCTCGGGAGTTCAAATCTCCCCCCCGGCGTAGAAGTTTTTTTAATGAAATACTGAGAAATTTTAACTAAATCAGTTTCTCTTGTGAATCGTTATGTTCAAGAAACTCACTACTCAATACAGTACATACAGGAAACGTATGCAAAGAAGAGCAGACTTATAGTGCAAGTTGATCCAGTTCTTCGTATTTTTTATTAAGGTAATGAAGTGAGCTCCTTAAAATTTAATTTGATAATTGTAAGTACTTAGAAATATCAAGTTTATAACGTAAAATAAACGATTTTCACCCTTATTAAAACTCCAATTATAACACTTTTAAGCATTGGAAAAATTTAATTATGA